>NZ_JAPEHX010000003.1:0-68099 GCF_028823655.1 Exiguobacterium sp. B2(2022)
ACGCCTGTAAGAAATGCGACCCAATTCCTCGTCCGGCTAGATCCGGATCCGTCGCCATTCCCCGAAGTTGATACGGCACCGACACGCCTTCAATTTCTCTTGATGACAACATGACAGTCGCGACCGATTGCACGTGCTCTCTTTCGACCCAAGCAAAATGACGTGTCGTCGACGACTCGTCCCCTTCAAAATAACAAGTCTCAATCCCTTTACCCGGTCTGAGTACAATATGTCGAAGTGGAATCACATCTTGTAGTGATACTTGTTTCAATCCCATCTTCTCACCTCACAATAAGGCCAGTTGGCAAACGAGTGTATCGAATACGATTTGTTTATCGCCACGACCTGTTTTCATCGCTTCATCCGCATCTGCAATCAACGTCAACGCTTGCGCGAGCTGCGCTTCTGAAAAATTACGACTCGCTTGTGTTGCTAGTTTGACGGTATATGGATGAGCACCAATTTTTGAAGCGATTTGTTTTTCTCCGTACCCCGCTTCTGTCAACTGCTTTGATAGATACATGTTTCGGTATTGCCTTGCTAACAAACCAAGAAGTCCAATCAGTTCTTGTCCTTGCTTCTCTAAGTCACGTACTAACCGAAGCGCCGCATCTGCGCGTCGTTTGACGAGGAGCTCGGACAGCTGAAACACGTTATCCTCTAGCGTACGTGGCACCAAATCATTCACGATCTCAATCGGAATCGTCGCGCCTGTTCCTGCATATAACTGTAGTTTTTCTAATTCTCGGACTAATTTTCCCCAGTCATCCTGACACAAGAACAATAGTCGCTCCATGGTCGCCCGTTCCATTTTTTGTTGTTCCTGACTAAGCGTATCATTCACATATCGCATCAATTCTGCTTGGCTCGGTTTTTTCGCTTCGAGTACGATGGCCCGTTCTTTCAACCGTTTCACGATTTTTTTACGTTCATCGAGTTTTTCCGACTCCACAATGAGTACGAGGACCGAGTAAGTCGCGGGCTGAACGACATATTCGGCGAGACGGTCGACGTTATGCTTTTGCTTTTCTTTCGCTCCCGTCAAAAATTGGGCATTCTTGACGATGACTGTCCGAAATTCACTGAAAAAAGGGACCGTTTCCGCTTCATCGAGCGCAGTATCTAATGACGTCTCTTGGAGATCGAGTTGCATGACATCAAATTGATCACCGGATGGGTTGGCCGCCTTCACGATTCCACGTTCCCAATTTTCTAATAAATACTTTTCAGTTCCATGGAGAACATAGACGCTCGCTAGTTTACCATTATGTAACCACGGTTCATTCAAAACACACACCACTTTCACAATTTATTCTCATCTAAACATAGATTATCTTCGCATGATTCGCTATACTTATAAAGGAAGTATGATAAGGAGGGACCTAATATGCAAATTAACTCTGTACGCCCACCGAGTGAAAACCCGTTTGAAAATGATGTTCAATGCAAACGTAATGACGCGATCGACTCTGCGATCGGCTTCATCGTCCCATTTGGCTTTTTCTTCACGATTTTCTTCATCGGTGTCATCATCAAGTTCTTAAGCCTATAAGTTTTCAAACGATTGCCCCGGGGGAGCAATCGTTTTTTAGTGTATCATATTTATTCACGCACTAGTCGATGATCCCCCGACACATTCTTTTTTCACAGATGATCATCCCATCGAGATCGGTTCGCAACAAGCGACGTCCGACAATCCGGTCTAACGTCTCCTGATGTGGGTGGCCATAACGATTGTTCGCTCCGACGCTCGCAATCACCCATTCCGGATCGATTCGCTCGAGCAACTCTTCCCCTGACGACGTATTCGATCCATGATGCCCTAACTTAAACACGTCGACATCAACCGTCGGTAAGTTAGTCTCTTCTTTTATAGGCAAATCCCCTGTCAATAAATACCGCATGCCACCTACGTTCATATAGAGGCTGATTGAATGATCATTTTCATCTTCATGCACTTTAGTCGGTGCGACAATCCATATCCAAGACATCGGTCGATCTCCTGCCTCGAGATAGCGAACGGATGCCCCGTATTTTACCGCCAACTGAAGAATCTCCTCACGCTTCTCTGCATTCGCCACTTCTTTCGATAACCAAATCTCCTTTACATGCACGAGCTTCAACAATCCTTCTAAACCACCGATGTGGTCATGGTCCGCATGCGTCAAGAGGACAAAATCAAGTGCACGCTCCCCCCGCTTCCATATATATGGTGCCACAACGTCTGCTCCCGGGTCATACACTGTTCGTTTTTGCTCGTTGGGATCCCGAAAGACGCCGCCGACATCAATCACACCAATTGTTTCTCCTGACTCTACAACAATCGCATCGCCTTGACCGACATCTAAAAATGTCACCCGTGGAGCCTCTGCCCATTCGGCCCAACCGGCAACGAGGATACACGTCATTATGGCCATACACCATCCGAACCATCGCTTCCGTTGGACAAGAAGTAAACTTCCCCAAATCCCAATCCACAAAGCGACTTGCTGCGGAAATGTTAGTTCATGCATCGGTAGCCATGGTCGATTCATATCATGCATGGAGAACATTCCGTTGATGGCATCTAGGATCACCATGAATATTGGTGTAATTTCTGGAACGACCCAAACGGTCAGTGCGAGCGGCATCATCACCCATGATATGCAAAACGCCATGATCATATTGAAAAGTGGTGCAGCGACGGATAGAATCGGTTGAACTTGCCAAAGGACGAATAATCCAAATAGTTGGGCAAACACGGACAACTCCAACAACCCGGTCCACAGTTGTCTCGTGACCAACAAGAAGAACGTCATCCCGACCGTTAACTGAAACCCTAAATTTAAGAGAAGGTGTGGTTGAAAGGCAAGCATGGCAGCTGCGCACCAACTTAAGAGACGAATCGGGTCCCTTACCGATACACCAAATAAAGAAAGGATGAGCAACACATCTGCCACGAGGACAGCTCGTGCGACCGGTGGTGAAAAACCAGTTAGCCATCCGAACGCCGTAATCGTCAATAGAATCAATACCGTCTTCGTCTCTCGTCGAATCGGGATCGGTCGAAACATTGCTCGCAGGGCGACGATCAGCATGGCGATATGCGAACCTGAGATGACGAGAAGATGCAGGAGACCCGTCACTCGATATGAGAAAGAAGTCTGTTCGTCGAGCATCCGGCTCTCACCGAACAGTAAGGCCTCTATGTATAGTGCGACATCGGCGCGATATTGTTGTTCAATCTGTTGGAGACGTCTCTCTTTCCACCTTAACATCCAACCGTCCATCCCTGCTGTCGGACGGCACTCGTCGATTCGCTTGATCTTTCCTTTGAAGGATAAGTCCGCGCTAGCCGCCCATTTCTGTTCGTCAAATCCCCCGATGTTCCGCAACGGCTGAAACGGTTCTTGTTCTATTTCTACGAGACACGTCTCACCAGGTCTACCAATCGTGAGCTCTCTCCCCCGCAACACACCTTGATGAGTCCCCACGTTCCCATATAATCGGGCCGTCTTCCCGTTCTCTTTACGACTCTCAATCGAGAACACGATTGTGTCTGTCGGTGTCCATTCTGCCGGATCGGCATGTAGCCATGCAATCAGGATGAGGAGAATGACACCGAGTTTCGCATATAGATGTTGTCCGCCTCGAGACGCGACATATAACACACCGGAAACGATTGTGACGAGGTAAATTCCTTCCGTCAATCCGGTCACCATCACAATCGCAAATAGTGGAAATAACGGCATCTCATGGTACCAATAAGTAAGGTTTCATACTTTCTAATGTTTTCTCCCCAAATCCTTTCACTTCACCTAAGTCCTCGTATGTTTTAAAGGGACCATTCTCTTTCAGGTGGTTCAAAATCGCGTCAGCTTTTGCAGGACCAATTCCAGGGACCGACATCAACTCGTCTTTCGTGGCACTATTCACGTGTACCCCATTTGGTTCTAACTCTGTGCTAGGTACCTCTTGTGCAATCGGCGCTTCTCCTTTTTTCGGTACGATGATTTTTACACCGTCCACGAGTAGTTGTGCCAAGTTCAATTGTTCCGGGTCGGCTTCATCTGTTAATACGGCCAACGAGAGAACATCCCCGACTCTAGCACCTTCTGGCACGGTATAGACGTTCGGAGACTCGACTGCGCCTGTGACATACACGACGATTTCTAATCGCTCTACTGTCTCATCCGGAACTACTTCTTCTGATTCTACGACGAATTCATCGACGACACGTTCTTCTGGCTCTTTACTATAAAATAAATAACCAACACCTAAAAACAGGACGACGACAACACCGATGATGACCTGCTTCCACTTTTCCAAGACGATTCTCCCCCTGTTTCGACTATTGTATCTAGTATGCCGAATCCAGCGTGACTGCACTTGTCCCGTTCCAGGTCTTAATCCATTCTCAACGGAGTCGTTTGCTTGCCTGCAACGTACCCAACCTTCATACAATATGAAAGATAATCGCTCATTTTCTTGCGACAATAGAAGAAGGGACCCAACATTCGAAACAGCAAAAAAAACCGAAAACCAATGGGTGGTCTTCGGTCCTTCTGCATAAGGATCATTACTCTTCCTCGAAATGCTGGACTTGGTCAGCGAGTGCCGCAGCCTGTTCTTCTAGTTCTTGCATCAACGTAAAGATTTGATCAAAGCTTGCTTGTTGTTCTTTCATCGAAGCAGCCACTTCTTCATTTCCAGCTGCCAATTCTTCTGTCACGCCCGATACTTCCTCGACACGACGCAACACGTTGTTCACTTCACTACTAGATGTGCGCATTTCTTGCTCAATTGTACGGACGAACGAGGCGACATGGTCTGTACGTTCATGGATGCGGTTGAATGCTTCCTTCGTCAAACTAAATGCTTCAAGCTGTGCTTCTTGTTCGCGTTTTGATTCGTTCACCGTTTCTGTCAATCGCACGACTTCTTGTTGAATCGTCTCCACGACATGGAAAATCGAACGGGTTGCCTTATTGCTCTCTTCGGCCAACTTTTTAACCTCGCTCGCCACGACCGCGAACCCACGTCCTGCTTCACCTGCACGAGCCGCTTCAATCGCTGCGTTCAAGGCAAGTAAATTCGTCTGAGCCGCCACGTCTTCCACGAGTTTCGCCATCGATTCGATCTCCACCGTTTGTCTAGCAAAATGATCCATTCTCGTGACAAGGACTTCATTTCTTTCGCTCGAGCGATCAAGGATGTGTTCCTGATCCGTCAACGTCTCAATCCCGGCTGCCACTTCTCGTGTCATCTCAGTCGTTTCTTCTGTCGTCTGTTTCGTTTGATTCAAGCTCGTCTCGAACGACGTCGCCATCGTATGGACCGAGCTGAGCGTCTCCTGCAATTCATTAGCGATGGACTGCGCGCCATGTGCCATTTCATCCACTGCGTTCGTGATGTTTGACGTCGTGCTGACAACCGCTTCATTTTCAGCCGCTGCCGTTTCCGTCATCCCATTCACCTTCATCGATGTCACACGAATCGAACCGATGACCGTTTGAAGAGATGTCGTCATCTCGCGCATCGCGCGTTCTAGTCGCCCGATTTCATCATTGCGAGTTGATTCTGGCAATGTGATGAGGCGTCCTGAAGCGATGGCTTCTGCGACTTTCACGTTGCGCTCGAGCGGGCGTGTGATGGAACGCGCGAAGAAGAAGTTGTAAATGCCGAGCGCTAAGACAACAAGAATCGTCAACAGGATTGAGATGAATAATAGACGCTCTGTCTCATTTGCCGCCTCTACTTGAAGCGCCTCGTAGAACGAACCGTTCTTTGCAATCAGTGTGTTGATATCATTTAACAACCCTTCGAGCTTGGCAGCTTGAATCCGCGCTCCAATCCCACCTTCTAATGCAGACTCGACATCCTCGTTCACTTGTTCATACTTCATCGTGGCACGGTCTAAATGATTCGAAAACTCAGGAATCAAGTAAGTTTGTTTGAGATCGTCAAACGTTTTCGCATTCGATACACGGATGCGTTCAAGTTGAACGAGTGTAGACTGATTCGACTGTTCGCCAAGCGACGTCCAGAGCGACTGTTCTTGTAAGAGTGACGTCTCGAGCTGAGACAATTCAATCATTTGACTCCCGTACTGTTCATTGTAAGTCTGCAGACGGTTCAAGGTCGACAAGACATAACTCATCATGAGAACGATTAAGACGACGGTGAACACCGTTGAGAAGATAAACCGTTTACGTAAACTCATTGTAGTGTCCCCTCTTTCAGTTGACGTTCGACCGATTCATACTGAGTCGTCTCATTCTCATCCCACTGAATGCGACGAAGTGGCGCTAGACCGACGCCACCTTCTTCAATCCCAAGGATGACATGATCATTAAACGGCTGTTTTGTCACACGACCTGCGATTTCAACGATCGCCAAATCGACTTGTTTCAACATCGAAGTCACGACCGCATCAGGTGCAATCATCGATTGATCGCTATCGACTCCGATTGCCTTAATTCCATACTTTTCAGCAGTCTCCAATACCCCAACTCCTGTGAGGCCCGCCGCTGCATAGAGGACGTCTGCCCCCTCTTTGATTTGTTTCTCCGCTAGTTCGCGTCCAAGCTCTAGTGAGGCGAAGTCGTTCGAGAAATCAACGAGCATCTCGACATCCTCATTCACGGATTTCGCTCCACGCTCAAATCCTGCCTCGAACTTCTGAATGAGTTCAATATCCATACCACCGATAAAACCGATTTTATCCGTCTCTGTCTCAAGACCGGCTACCGCACCCGCGAGCGCACTGCCTTCTCCTTCTTCAAACGTGACATTTAAAACGTTCGGTAACGCTGACACGCCATCGATGAGGGCAAATTGTTGATCCGGATGTTCTGCCGCTACCGTCTCAAGATCTTCCTGACAGGCAAAACCGAGACCGACGATCACATCGTGCCCCTCCTGTACTAACTCTTCGAAGCCAGCTTGATACGTTTCGGTCTCCGATAATTCGCGATAGTCGACGAACCATTCGCCCGTCTCACGTAACTCCCCCATGCCACGCATCGCCGCATCACTGAACGATTGGTCCCCGAGACCAACATCCGATAGGACGACGCCCATCGTCTGACGTTCGTCAACAGCGGCAGTCGGGTCATCGATGACCGACTGACAACCGGACAACCACAGTGAACAAGCTGTGATTGTACTGATCATTATGCTTTTCTTCATGTATTCCATACTCCCTCTCTCTATTGGTCTGACAACTCTTTTATCGACAGAGAAGACAAGGTTCTCCATCATTATTTTTAAAAGTTGTGGGAATAAAATATCGGGATATCTGAGAATGTCAGATGTTTCAAAAGGGAATTTTTTCTAATTGTTGAATACACATATGAATGACTTTGATGACAAATCCGAAGGGAGGATGAAGGAAATGATAAAAAAGATCATTCGACATAGTTGGAACGTCATATCTGGATTATTTGTTCTCTTATTGTCACTTTGGTTGAGTGGTCCTGGTATAGCAGAGACAGACACCCCACAATATCGTTGGTATTTCATGCTTTGGTTTGTACTATGGACGGTCGGTTTTGTTTTACAGTTCAGACCGCGAACGAAATGGTTTGGTCTATTCATCACGTTTGTGCCGACATTGTATTATTTTATTTCCGTCCTAAAAGCATTCGAAGTCATTACATACTAATCAATCATGTACAAAAATCAGAGCCATAGATGATGTCTATGGCTCGTGTCAATTATTCTTTTGATGCAGCGACCGTCGTATCCGCTAACTCTCGCTCCGGTGCAGGCGCCTTCGCGACATTCCCTTTACCGGCAAAGTTCTCAAGCAAGTCTTTCATATCGATACCCGAAGAGGCTTTCAACGTTTGTTGCAATGAAGCCATAAGGTCCGTTGCATATCCCGTCACTTTCCCTGCTCCACCGTTTTGACCACCGCCTGTGTCGACGACCGTGATTTGATCGATGTTGCCAAGTGGTGCCGCAATTTCCTTCGCATAATCCGGAAGCATTTTGACGACCATATCGAGAATCGCTGCCTGCCCATATTGAGCGAACGCCTCGGCGATTTTCTCTTTCGCTTCCGCTTCCGCGAGACCCGTCAAGCGAATGATTTCAGCTTCCGCTTCACCTTTCGCGCGTTCAGAATCGGCTTCAGCAAGACCAGCCAAACGAACTCGTTCCGCATCCGCTTTCGCTTGTGCTTCGATGCGATATTTCTCGGCATCTGCGCTTGCGATTTGACGTGCTTTATCCGCAGCGGCCGATTGTTCGATCGAGTAACGGTCCGCATCGGCTTTTTTCTTCACTTCTGAATCATACTGCTTCTCACGACGCATGATTTCTTTCTCTTCGAGCTCGATTTGCTTTTGACGCTCGATGATTTGAACTTGCATCTGTTGTTCTGTAACTTCTTGTTTCGCACGTGCTTCCTCGAGCTCGTACGCTTGGTCGGCCCGGGCTTTGGCAACGTCTTGCTCGCGACGGTATGCCGCAATCCGGAGCTGATTCTCTTTCTCTGCTTCTGCGATTTCTGATGCTCGTTCTAACTCTGCTTTTTTCGCATCTTTCATCGCTTCCGCCTGTTTGATGCGCGTTTCTTTATCCGCTTCTGCTGTGGCGATATCGGCATCACGCTTCACTTGCGCGATACGAGGTTTACCGAGTGATTCTAAATAACCATTTTTGTCTCGAACATCTTTGATCGTGAAGGAGACGATGACAAGTCCCATCTTCGCTAAGTCTTGAGAGGCGACGCGTTGGACTTCTTGAGAAAACTTGTCTCGGTTTTTGTAAATTTCTTCAACCGTCATCGAACCAAGAATAGATCGCAAATGACCCTCTAATACTTCTTTCGCCTCGTTTTCTCGTTCAACTTTCGGTTTTCCGAGGAACTGTTCTGCGGCTGTCGCAATTTCACTGATGGACCCGCCGATTTTAATGATGGCCGTTCCGTCCGCCATGACCGGTACACCTTGTTCGGTATACACTTCAGGCGTTGTGACCTCTAGCTTGCTAGAGAGTAAACTGAGTGGTTCTGCTTGTTGGAACACTGGGAGGACGAACGTTCCTCCACCACGAATGATTTTGACACGGTTACCCGAGGTGTCGCTATGTACATTTTTCTTGCCTAAATAACTACCTGTTACAATCAACGCTTCGTCAGGTCCGACCGTGCGGTATTTCAAAACGAATACAAACACGAGTGCGAGGATGATGACCCCGACGATGATGCTGACTAAAATAGCCGTATTCATAAGTTATTTCTCCTCTCGAATCGTAGGTTCGTCATATGTCATGACGATGGCGATATTACTTTTCACTTCAATGATAATGACGCGATGGTCTGTGGAAATCGATGTCCCATCCAAACTTTGAGCCGTCTTCAAAAGGGAACCGGTCACCGTCTCAATCATGACTTCACCGTATCCGCCTTCTGGGATCGGTACCGTCAACCGTCCGACTTGTCCAACCAACGCTTCATCGGTCAATCCGATTGACTCTTCAGCATTGGATAATGGTAACAACACGAACAAATAGAGAAGTGTTGTCAGAGCGAGCGACCCGACCAATGCGACAGCAAGTCCAATCACCGGTGACACGTGCGCCAATGCGTTTAAAATGAGTCCGATTCCAGCACCGAGTGCTAAAAACGATAAAATAACTGCAGGGTTAAACCAGCCTTCAAACATGTCAAATGCATCAGAGAACATCATATAGATGAAGGTTCCAAAACCAGCGATGATCAACACCCACCAGTACAGTTGATCGATTGCCTCCATTACCACCCCTCCTCCTGTCGACGTTGCTGTTCCATAAATAACATACGTCGAAGTTGCTCGACCTCAAGGGCGAGCTGATCCTCAATCTTATCCCATTCGGATAGGGACGACGTAGATAAATCATTCGCTTCCCGAACTCGACCAATCGATTGTTCAATGCGCCGTCGATTATATACATCGACGAGTTCTTGACGTTCGAGTCGCATCCTGTTTAAAAAGTATTCAACTTCTTTTTGAACCTGAACCACTTGATCCGTCACGTCCTCAGAAGAATCTTGCATCAGCAGCCGACGCACTCTCACTTGATGAGCCACTAACTTGGCAATTCTCGCTTCGAGTTCGAGAATGTGCTTGTACAATTCCTCTACCTCATCTTGATTCGTGTCATCGCGCCACCACACGTCTATCTCACCTCACTTTACTCTAATCACTTTCATATACGATAAAACCTCATCATCGGTTTCAAAAAATCATAAAAAAATGTAAAATGAATTTGCCAGACAGAAAGGAAGTGCTCATTTTGGGCAACCAAGTCATCAAGCTATCAACTGCTGATCAAGAAAAACTAAAAACCATGTATCACAAGTATGCAGTCACCCCGCCTCCTTACGCGACTTTCAGTGCAAAAACCCCTGGATTTGTCGTCACGATTTATCAATCGGGTAAAGTGATGTTCCAAGGTAAAGATGCAGATTCCGAGGCAGTGAAATGGGGAACCCCTGCCAAGAAAAAACAAGCGTCTCCACCGATGACGACATTACCTGAAGGCTTTTCGAATTGGTCTGTCGTCGGGAGCGATGAAGTCGGAAAAGGGGATTATTTCGGACCACTCGTCGTCGTGTCCGCTTTTGTATCACGCGACCAGATCGCACTCGTCAAAGAGCTCGGTGTCAAAGACTCAAAACAGCTATCTGATCCTGAAATCATCCGAATCGCTAGAGATTTACACGCAACCATTCCATATCAAAAGGCGACACTACACAACCCGACGTATAATAAGATGCAACGCACGATGACCCAAGGCAAAATGACCGCCATCGCACATAACGCTGCACTTCATGCCTTGCTTGAAAAACTTGAACAGAAACCTGACGCCATCCTGATCGATCAGTTTGCCGAAAAGTCGGTCTACTATCAACATCTACGGGCAGAGCGCGATGTCGTCCGTGATGACGTCTACTTTTCAACAAAAGCGGAAGGACTACATGTCGCAGTCGCCGCCGCTTCCATCTTAGCCCGCGCCTTTTTCTTAAAAGAGATGGACAAACTAAGTAATCAAGCAGGATTGACCCTTCCGAAAGGGGCAGGGGCAAAAGTCGACCAAGTGGCCGCTCAGATCATCCGACGTCATGGACAGGATTATTTACAAAAGATTGCTAAAGTCCATTTTGCCAACACGAAAAAAGCAATAAACTTAAACGAACGTCGTCTGTAGAGGTTCGATTTCAAATATGATATACTCATTTTATGGTTAAATGAACTTAAAATTTTTGGAGGATAGCGTTCATGTTGCATTATAAAACCTATACAATCAGCGATGACCATCCTTGGGTCATCTTCATTCACGGAGCCGGCGGAAGTTTGTCGCATTGGTATCGTCAACTTCGCCCATTCCGTAAGAAATATAATGTGTTGCTCGTCGATTTACGTGGACACGGCGGTTCATACGATGCCGAACAATCGCTCAAACAACCGTTGAACGCCTATACGTTCGATGTCGTCGCGAAAGATGTCATTGAAGTCATGGATCATTTAGGGATCGAAAAAGGTCATATGGTCGGACTTTCTTTAGGTACGATTGTGATTCAAGCGATGTTTGAACATTATCCGGACCGGATCGCATCGGTCGTCCTTGGAGGCGCCATCGTCAAGTTCAACGTTCGTTCGACACTGCTCATTCGACTCGGTAGCCTCGTTCAAAATTTCGTACCCTATATGTGGTTATACAAATTGTTCGCATGGATCTTACTGCCGAAAAAACGGCATAAAAAATCACGGATGATGTTTGTACGTGACGCTGCGAATTTGTGTCAACGCGAATTTATTCGCTGGTTTAAGATGACTGAGAACATCAATCCATTATTAAATCAAATCACTTCGATTCAAACGAACGTCCCGATTTTATATATCATGGGCGATGAAGATTATATGTTCCTCGAAGCTGTGGAACGGACCGCAAAACACCAACCGACTGCCAATGTTGAAATCGTTGCAGACTCTGGTCACGTCGTGAATGTGGACCAACCCGAGCAATTCAATTCGTTGTCGATGAAATTCATCGACGATCAAATTCAAGCACGCTCTCTACAAATGAGCTGATTCAGGATGCCACCATACATCCTGAATTTTTTTAGTTTATTTTCAGAAAATATTGATTATTACAAAAATAGGTGGTATTCTTTAGCAAATCCAACAAAGAGGAGATGCTTGAGATGTTCAAACCCGTACATATGAACAGCCTGCTGATTATTATTCGACTGAGGGACTGAAATCGTTTTGTTTTTGAAAAACGACTTTTCAGGCCCTTGTTCCCGTGGTAATCGGACAGGCGCCTGCACATGTAACCCGCGCCTATCCTAATTGGATAGGTTTTTTTATTGGCACATAGACAAAGAGGAGATGATGGAAGTGAAGCAGTATATGATGGATCGAATGGTAAAAATTTCAGCAGGGATGGCAAACGCCGTACTCGTCACGCTCGGTGTTGGTCTATTGATTGAGACGATCGGTAATTTGACCGGGATCGCGATGCTCGTTCAAATCGGGCAAGTTGCGAAATCTTTGTTGGCACCAGCACTAGGAGCCGGTGTTGCCTTTCAACTCGGAGGGAACACGCTCATCTTGTTTAGCGCCATGATTGCCGCTACGATTGGCGGTGCTGCTTTAAAAGCGACCGAAAGTGGGCTCGTCCTCGTCCCAGGTCAACCGATTAGTGCATTGATTGCAGCCGCAGCAGCTGTATGGCTCGGCAAACGCGTTCTCGGAAAAACAAAGTTCGACATGATGGTCGTACCCGTAACAGCCGTTCTCGGAGGTGGAATCGTCGGTGTTGCCGCAGCGGCAGTCACGACTCCTCTCATCAACTCCATTAGCCAAGGAATCACAGCGTCCGTTGAAACGTCACCAATTGCGACATCTCTCGTCATCGCCCTTGTCTTCAGTGTCATGCTCATGTCACCTGCTTCATCGGCCGCACTCGCCATCGCTCTTCAACTAGACCCTGTCGCCAGTGCTGCCGCATTGATTGGTTGTTCAGCTCAGTTTGTCGGATTTACATTAATGGCGTATCGTCAAACCGATCCAGGTGGTTTGGTCGCTTCCTTCTTTGTCACGCCGAAAGTTCAGTTCCCGAACATCATCAAAAATCCGCGAATCGTCGTTCCACCATTCATTGCAGCGATGATCTCAGCACCGATTGCCACGTTAATGTTCTCACTACAAGTGCCGTATGAAATCGCCGGTCTCGGACTCAACTCTCTCATTGCCCCGCTTCAAATTTTAGCGGTACAAGGAATGGACGCGTTTCTCATCTTCACGATGACGGGTGTCGTTCTTCCTGCACTCATTACCTGGGCACTTTATCGTGTCACGAGCCTCGTCGGTTGGACGAAGTTCGGTGACCTTGCCCTCGAAATCCAATGAAATAAGGAGCGCTGTCCAAATCGGACAACGCTCCTTATTTTTTACGCTCGTACTTCAGCGCCGTGTGCTGCACGGACCGCTTCGACGATTGTTTCATATGCTGCTGTTACTTCTTCATCTTGTAACGTTCGTGACGGATCTTGGAACTTGAGTGAGAAGGCAATCGACTTCTCTTCTGGTCCAACATTCTCCCCTGTATATACGTCAAACAAGACGAGGTCGATCAAGAGTGGGCCTGCCGCTTCACGGATTGTTTGCTCCACTGTGCCAGCCGGAATCGAACGTGGCAAGACGAGTGCCAAATCTCGTGAAATCGATGGATAACGTGGCACGTCTTGATACAGAAGCGTCTCTTCCCCATTAAGTGCCAATAGGTCGAGTTCAAACACATACACTTCTTTCATCCCGAAGACTTCTTTTGACGTTCCTGGATGCACTTGTCCAACATAACCGATGACGTCACCATTCATCAAAATGTTCGCCGTGCGACCTGGATGCATATCTGGCATCGATACCGCTTCATACGTGACATCAAGACGAAGTGTTTGAACCAACGTGTCGACAATCCCTTTCGCGACAAAGTAGTCGACCGGAATCCGAGTGCCTTGTGAACGATGATCCATCCAAAGACCTGTGACAACTCCCGCCACCCGTTCTTTTTCACGTGGTAACGTATCTCCTTGCTCCGTATAGACACGCCCTGTTTCGTAGAGTGCGACGTTTGACTGTTGACGCGCCGTGTTGTAACGTGCCGCCTCTAACAGTCCAGGGATGAGTGATGTGCGAAGTACAGAACGCTCTTCACTCATCGGCATCGCTAGACGGACGAGTTGATCGGCTTGACCACCAAAACGTGTCGCATGTGCCTCACTCGTTAATGAATAGGTGATCGCTTGTGATAATCCGACACCTTGTAACATGCGGCGTGTCTTTCTGCGCAACACGTTGATTGCTGGTAAATAGCCTTTCGACTGAGATGCAGGTAACGTCGACGGGAGGCTGTCATATCCGTATAGACGAGCAACTTCTTCCGTGATGTCAGCTGGCAGCTCTAAGTCCGGACGACGAGAAGGGATATGGACACTCAATACATCATTGCCTTCTGTAGCTAGACCAAGACGTTCTAGAATACGTTCAATCGTTTGACGATCGAGTGTCATTCCTAGACGTTTATTAATGTAATCGACTGAGACTTCGATTTGACGAGCGCGTGACTCTTTTTCACCAGAAACAGTCGCTTCCCGAATCTCGCCTCCTCCGAGCTCCACAATCAATTGAGCGGCACGGTCGAGCGCAAGCATGACACGTTCCGGGTCCACACCTTTTTCAAAACGAGCGCTTGAGTCAGAACGAAGACCGAGCGTACGGCTCGTCTTACGAACTGAAGCCGGATCAAAGTATGCTGATTCTAAGACGATATCTGTCGTAGAGGCGTCCACTTCTGTGTTCGCACCACCAATGACACCTGCGATTGCTACCGGTGTCTGACCATCTGTGATGACCATCATTGAAGCGTCGAGCGCACGTGTCACGTCATCTAGCGTAACCATTTCTTCTCCGTTCTCAGCCTGGCGGACCACAATCGATTGACCGAGTTTTTTCGCATCGAATGCATGGAGCGGTTGACCAATCTCAAGCATCACGTAGTTCGTCACATCAACAATGTTATTGATTGGACGAACGCCCTCTGCAATCAAGATGTTTTTAAGCCATTGTGGAGATTCTGCGATTGTGACTCCTCGTACTTCACGCGCCGCATAGTACGGGCAGTTCGGTGTAGCGAGTTCAATCGACACTTCAGACGTAGAAGAGGAAGTGACCTCTGCTTCTGGCAACGTGTACGGACGTTCTAGAATTGCCGCCACTTCATGAATGATTCCATAAAGGCTCAAACAGTCCGAACGGTTCGGCGTCAGGCCAAGCTCGATGACCTCATCGTTTAAGTCGAGTAAGTCGAGTACGTCCGCTCCAACTTGGACATCTTCACGGAATGTGTGAATTCCGTCTTGCTCATCTTCTCGAATTTGCTTCTTCTCGAATCCGAGTTCCTCAAGCGAACAGATCATTCCTTGAGATTCGACACCGCGAAGTTTCGCTTTTTTAATTTTTAATCCCGGTAAACGTGCACCAACTTTCGCCACGATGACGTGTTGACCTTCGCGTACGTTCGGTGCGCCACAGACGATTTGAACGGGATCACATTCGCCGATGTCTACTTTTGTCACGTTCAATTTATCCGCCTCTGGATGCTTCTCACATGAAAGGACACGACCGACGACAATCCCAGAAAGTCCTTCTGCACGGTTTGTGACACTTTCCACTTCAATCCCGTTTTTTGTGATCAAGTCGCCAAGTGCTTCTCCGCTCAAATCTGACACATCAATATATTGATTCAACCATTTTTTTGATAGTAACATCTGTCTTCCTCCTTAGAATTGCTCGATGAAGCGTAAGTCGTTTGTGTAGAAGTGGCGGATGTCATCGACACCGTGTTTGAGCATCGCCATACGCTCAACACCGATTCCGAATGCGAATCCTGACACTTTTGACGAGTCATAGCCTGCCATCTCTAACACATGTGGATGTACCATCCCGCCTCCGAGAATTTCAATCCAGCCGGTTCCCTTACAGACGTTACAACCTTTTCCTCCACACTTGAAGCATGAAATATCAACTTCAACGGATGGCTCCGTGAATGGGAAGAAGCTTGGGCGAAGACGAATTTCACGTGCCTCACCGAACAATTGCTTCACGAACACTTCAAGTGTCCCTTTTAAGTCTGCCATCGAAATCGACTCATCGACGACTAACCCTTCGATTTGCATGAATTGATGCGAGTGCGTCGCGTCATCTTCATCACGACGATATACTTTTCCTGGGCAAATGATGCGAATCGGTTTCCCGTTCGCCTCTAGCATCGTCCGTGCTTGTACCGGTGACGTATGTGTACGGAGCAACGTCTCCTCGGTAATATAGAACGAGTCTTGCATATCACGTGCTGGATGATCTTTTGGCAAGTTGAGCATCTCAAAGTTGTACAAGTCCGTTTCGACTTCAGGACCTTCTGCAATCGTGTAACCAAGTCCAACGAATAAATCTTCCATCTCGTCGATGATCTGTTGCAAGAGATGACTATGCCCTGGAGCCGATGTACGTCCCGGGAGCGTCACGTCAAGCGTTTCCGCTTTTAACTTCTCTTCTAGCTCGATTGCCTTCACTTCTTCGATTCGAGCATCGAGCGTCGTTTGAATCGACGTTCGGACCGTATTCGCCAATTCACCAATGACTGGACGTTCCTCTGCGGATAACTTACCCATCCCACGAAGTACCTCGGTCATCGGACCTTTTTTCCCTAAATATTTGATGCGGACGTCATTTAATGATTTTTGTGTGGATGCCTGTTTGATTTCTTCAAGTGCTTCCATTTGTAACTGTTCTAATTGCTCTTTCATGTGTTCACTTCCTCCTCTACATAAAAAAGTCCCTTCAGTCGTTGACTGAAGGGACGAATCATCGCGGTACCACCCTACTTGGCCAATAGTTGGCCCACTTGAGAGCATCGTTATCGAGATGCCAAACCGGTGTTGTCTCCAACACGACTCCAGAGTGAATTCAGCGACAATTCCGGCTTAGGCTCTCAGTCACGGCCCATGCTCCCTGATCGGAATCGGTCATTCGCTTACTATGTTCTTTCAACGTCATATCATATTCATCGATGTGTTTAACCTATCACGTTTTTCACGTGCTGACAAGATTATTGTAAAGCGATCCGATACATTAAAATACCGGCAGCGACCGCCGCATTGAGCGATTCTGCTTCACCGAGTACTGGAATATGGACACGTGTGTCGCACAGTGCCAATACATCGGCATGTACGCCTTGTGCTTCATTTCCGATGACCAAAGCTACTTTGTCTTCAAATGCCACCTGCTCGTACGATGTCGCTTTCGAAAGAGCCGTTCCATACACATGGAAACCATCTTCTTTCAATTCAGGTAGTTTTTCAAGCAAGTCAACCGAAGTCACGTTCACGTGAAACAGGGAACCTTGAGTCGCACGAACGACTTTGGCATTGAACGGATCGACCGTCCCTTTCCCGAGGAGCACCGTATCAAATCCGGCTGCATCTGCCGTCCGAATCATCGTACCTAGGTTACCTGGGTCCTGTACCCGGTCTAACACGAGAACTTTTTTCATCTTACGCTCTACCGGTGTCATCTTCACGACAGCAAACACACCTTGTGTCTTTTCTGTCTCAGATAACAGGTCAGCGACATGATCAGATAATTCGAGCACCGGCATGTCCTCGATGCGCCACGTCTTTTTCGGTACGTACGACTCTGCCATGATGAGTTGTACGAGACGACCTGCTCGGATTGCCTCATCTACCAAATGCTCTCCCTCTACAAGGAATTGCCCGGTTTCTTGGCGTCCTTTTTTCGTCATCAATCGTTTTAATCGTTTAATCGTCTCGCTCTTCGTAGACGTAATCTTCGTCATATTATCCCTCTTTCAACCATTGGACCGTCTCGTGGTCTAAGCGTTTTGTTAATGCGACAACGAGTTCAATTGCTGCTTCGTAGTCGTCTTTATGGATGATTGACACGTTCGTGTGTAAATAACGAACAGGTACTGTCAATGCGATTGCCGGCATTCCAATCCCAGACAAATGGAATCGTCCTGCGTCCGTTCCGCCACCTGGTGTCAAATCAAGCTGATATTTGATGTCGTTGGCATCAAAGAAGATGACTTGAACGCCATCACCGAGTTTTGACAACCCTTCTGCTGGTGTCATTCCTGGCGTATCACTTGGAATTCCTGTATCGACAGCAATCGCCACATCCGGTTGAACCAAGTTAGCCGCTGTGACCGCTCCACGTAATCCAACTTCTTCTTGTACCGTCGCACCTGTATAGATGACACCTGGGAATGCTTCTTCTTTCAGACGTTTTGCAGCTTCAATGGCAATGGCACAACCGATTCGGTTGTCCCAAGCTTTCGCCATCAAGAAGTTCTCATTTTTCATGACCGTGAATTCACAATGCGGGACGACCGTATCACCCGGACGAATTCCCCATTCGGCGACTTCGTCTTTTGATGTCGCACCGATATCTAAAAACATGTCTTTGATTTCAACCGGTTTTTTACGTGCTTCAAGGGGAAGGACATGTGGTGGTTTCGCACCAATCACTCCCGGGATTTTTTCACCTGAACGTGTCACCACATCCATCCGTTGTGCCAATAAGACTTGGTTCCACCATCCACCAAGCGCTTGGAAACGTAGGAACCCACCTTCTTCCACACGCGTGACCATAAAGCCGACCTCATCCATGTGACCTGCAATCATGACTCGAGGTCCTTCTGCGTTTCCAGTCACTCGACCAAATAAACTTCCGAGACCGTCTTGTTCAAATGATTCGACATGTGGTTCAAGGTATTCACGCATTAACTGACGGACTTCCCCTTCATTTCCCGGGACGCCAGTTGCGTCTGTCAGACGTTTTAACATATGTAACGATTCATTCATACCAATTTGCTCCTTTTCCTTAATAGCCTAATTGTTGTCGCTCATGGTTCACTTCATTTTTGTTCATATACGCCATGAAAATGAGTTGTTCATTGAACCCAAGCGTATAGCCAAGTTCAAGATACGCTGCCATCAACGTCTCGTACATCGCTTCTGTTTTCGAAAGACCAAAGTTCGTCACTTTTCGATAAATATCTAAAAAAGCATCAGTCGCATCAAGATATGAGCTCCCCGCAGGAAACGCGTCTCGTTCATAACCAAGTGCAAGGCCGAGTGACAGTAAGAAATGAATGCCGTCTACATATTCTTCTAAGATCACATCTTGAGGCGACGGTCCTTTCTTCGACCAAAACTTAAAGCTACGTGTTTCGTTAGCCAGTTCACCGAGTTCGACAAGCAGCGCCAGTAACCGTTCATCGAATTGATTGCCGGATAATCCATGTTGTACTTTGATCCGCTCGTCTAATTCGCGCTGCCGATCAAACAATGTTGTCCAGTTCACCGGATGTTCCTCCTCTATCTCCACTTATAGCAGTACTAAAATCATTAAAGACCAGCCTACCGCTAAAATCAATACTTGTAATTGGAGCAGTTTTGGGGCATGAACGGTCTTTTTGCGCGTCAAATGGAGACCGAACAAGGCACCGATGGCTCCTCCTGCATAGGCGTATAGCACGTTGAAATCACCTTGGCCATGCGTATAACGTTTTGCCTGGATATAGGTATATACGTTCAAGACGATCAGCGCAAGGGCAACGATGGCGACAACTGATTGATTCATACGCTTTCCTCCTTCTCTTAATTCTAAGAAATTCTGAAGAAAAAAGAAAGCGCCGAGAGAGTGTCTCGGCGCTGTCGATTGAACGATTACGCGTTCAATTTTGATTTAGCTGTTTCAGCGAGTGACGCGAATGCCTGTGCATCTGTCACAGCAAGCTCAGCAAGCATCTTACGGTTGATGTCGATTCCTGCAAGCTTGAGGCCGTGCATCATACGGCTGTATGAGAGACCGTTTGTACGTGCTGCCGCATTGATACGTGTGATCCAAAGACGACGGAAATCACGTTTCTTCTGACGACGGTCACGGTAAGCGTACATGAGTGACTTCATGACCTGTTGTTTTGCTACTTTAAATAGAATGTGTTTCGAACCAAAGTATCCTTTGGCAAGTTTAATTTGCTTTTTACGACGTTGACGAGTCGTATAACCGCCTTTTACGCGTGGCATATGGATTCCCTCCTAATTGTTTCTGTATTACTTCGCGATCATGTTGCGAATGCGTTTGAAGTCTCCAGCTGATACGATAGCGCCTTTACGGAGCTTACGTTTCGCTTTAGTCGATTTGTTTGCGAACAAGTGACTTGTGTAAGCGTGTGAACGCTTGAGTTTACCTGATGCTGTACGTTTGAAACGTTTTGAAGCACCGCGGTGCGATTTCATTTTCGGCATGAGTATTTCCTCCCCACTGAGAATCGATGATTAATCTTCTTTGTTCGGAGCCAGCACTAAGAACATGCTGCGTCCTTCCATCTTCGGCTTTTGTTCAACTGTTGCCAAATCGGCACATTCCGCTGCCATTTTGTCCAAAACACGTTTCCCGATTTCCGAGTGTGTGATGGCACGTCCGCGGAAACGAATCGAAGCCTTCACTTTGTTTCCTTTTTCAAGGAACTTGCGTGCGTTACGCAATTTTGTTTGGAAATCGTTGTCCTCGATTGTTGGACTGAGACGTACTTCTTTCATTTGGATGACTTTTTGGTTTTTACGCGCTTCTTTCTCCTTTTTCTGGAGTTCGAAACGGTACTTCCCATAATCCATAATTTTAGCGACCGGTGGATTCGCTTTGTCCGCGACTAAGACTAAGTCTAGTTCCGCTTCTTCAGCTAAACGTAACGCATCGTTACGCGATTTCACACCGAGTTGTGCGCCGTCTGCGCCAATGAGACGTACTTCACGGGCACGAATGTTTTCGTTGATAAAGAGCTCTTTGCTAATGGTTAGCACCTCCATCGTGCGATTGCACGAGATTTAGATTGACAAGACAACATGGCAATAAAAAAAGCGTCGGCAGTTTCCCACCCACACATCAGTTGAGGTCATAAAACGGCAGACGATGCCGATTGAACCAAGAACTTGATGGACCTGCCTGATGACTCTCAGACGAGGTGAAAAGCGGGTGCTTCTGCTTTGTTGTTTTTAATCACTATGTCATCTTAGCACTAGCAGGAAAAGATGTCAAGATATCGCGCATGAATAATTGGTAGCTCACACTTTTATGATGATACCAGTCATTCTCTCGTTTCGCAATACCTTTTCAAAGGGAATAATGAATTATCAAAGGAGGGATTTACATGAACTGGCGTAAAGACGTCTCGCGCGAACATGACTATCACGATCAGGTTCAGCAGATTGTCAGTAAAACGATGCAGGCGCATGGCTTAGAAGATGAGAAGTTGCAGGCAGTACTAACGGACTTATTAGAAGAGATGAATCGTATCACATTAAAGATTGTCGATGATCACGAATCGGCTCAAAACTATATTCATAAACGATGGTACTAAAAAAGGGCAAATCAATTTGCCCTTTTTTAGTACCTTAGTTTGTGATCGACTTGAAGAAGTTACTGATTGCTTCAAACAATCTTGCGAAAAATCCTTGCACTTCCTCTTGCTCAAGGAAAGCCTGTACGTCTTGCCCTGCATCTTTTAATCCATTACTGATTGCAGACCAATCCAGATTTGCTTGTTGCATGTTCTCAAATAGTGTCGTCAATTGATCGAGTTGCCCTTCAGACAGCTGGACGTTATTTTGATTCAACACTTGAATGACGATGTCGCGAATCTCAATATTCGTCTCCGGCATTTGATTCGCGATTTCCGCTTTGATTTCATTCATGAGACCAGCCACATCCTCTTGACCGACCGTCTTGCCGATTTCAGACGTCACTGCCAACTCTTCCTGTGCAAGTTCTTTTCGTTCATCCGACAGTTCAATCCCGGTTTCGGCCGCCGTTTGATCATACGCCTTCATGATCCCTGTCAAAGCTGACGTACCCGTCACGTTAATTGGCGACGTGATATAGATGTCCGCATCCGTCACACCTGCTGTGACCAATGCGTTCGCATACATATCTTTTGTGACCCACGTCACATTTTCAGTTTGAATATCAAGCCCTGTCCCGTCCGTCAATTTGATTCGTGCGGACGAATACATGCCACCCCCACGTTGCGCCTGTGGGACAGAATTTCCTAGATATTTTTCTTCATCCGCTGCCGTCGTGATAATCGGTTCGATTCCTTCTGGCGCGTCCATCCGTTCAAGTACCCATTTTTGTTGTTCTGAAGAGAGCGACTCCCCGAGCGTCACAATCGTGTCATTGACGATTGCCTCTGCCCCGACTTTCGGAAGTGCTCCTGTAAATGCGACTGCTCCAATAGTAAGTGCCAATACTGGCTTCATATAATTCATGAATCATCACTCCTTATTGTTTACGATACGTGGAGACGACAAAATACACATCCGTCTTTAGACCGAAAAAAGCCACCTTTCTCGATGGAAAGGTGGCTCCTCACTTAGCGTGAACGGTTCGCAATCTCTTCTGTGAGGGATGCGATGAATTCGTCAAGTGATGCTGATACTTGTTCTTGTTGACCGTAACGGCGAATGTTGACCGCGCGCTCATCACGTTCCTTGTCCCCAAGTACGAGCGTCATCGGAATCTTCTTCATTTGCGCTTCACGAATCTTATAGCCAAGTTTCTCGTCACGGAGGTCCGTTTCGACGCGGACACCACGCTTGACGAGTTCCGCTTTGACTTCAGCGACATACTCATCATGGACATGTGATACCGGAATCAATTTCACTTGTACCGGTGCGAGCCATGTTGGGAATGCGCCTTTGTATTCTTCAATCAAATACGCCACAAACCGCTCCATCGTCGAAACGACACCACGGTGCAAGACGATTGGACGATGGTCTTTTCCGTCCGGCCCAGTGTACGTTAAATCGAAACGTTCTGGAAGTAAGAAGTCAAGCTGAACAGTCGAGAGCGTTTCTTCTTTCCCGAGCGCCGTGCGTACTTGCACGTCGAGTTTCGGTCCGTAGAATGCCGCTTCTCCTTCTGCTTCAAAGTATGGAAGTTCGAGCTCGTCCATCGTTTCTTTCAACTGGTTCTGTGCCATTTCCCAAATTGCATCATTATCGAAGTACTTCTCTTTATCGGCAGGATCGCGATACGAGAGACGGAAACGATAATCTTTGATGCCAAAGTCAGCATACACTTCTTGAATCAAGTGAACGATGTCTTTGAACTCTTGTTTCATCTGTTCAGGTGTCACGAACGTATGCCCGTCGTTCAAGACCATGTAGCGGACACGTTGAAGTCCTGTGAGCGCGCCTGACATCTCGTAGCGGTGCATCCCACCAAGCTCAGCGATTCGGAGTGGAAGCTCACGGTATGAGCGTGGCTCATGTTTGTAGATTGTCATATGGTGCGGACAGTTCATCGGACGAAGGACGAGTTCCTCATTGTCCATCTCCATTTTCGGGAACATGTCATCTTGATAGTGGTCCCAGTGTCCAGATGTCTTGTACAAGTCGACCGACCCAAGCACCGGTGTATAGACGTGTTGGTATCCGAGTTCGAGCTCTTTATCGACGATATAGCGTTCGACCGTACGACGAATCGATGCACCTTTTGGCAGCCACATCGGAAGTCCTTGACCGACTTCTTGTGAGACAAAGAAGAGGTCGAGTTCTTTTCCGAGTTTACGATGATCGCGTTCTTTCGCTTCTTCAAGAAGTCGCAAGTGCTCAGCGAGTTGTTCTTTCGTCGCCCAAGCCGTCCCGTAAATACGCTGTAACATCTTGTTATCTGAGTCGCCACGCCAGTATGCTCCAGCCACGCTCATCAATTTAAAGATTTTCAACTTCGAAGTCGATGGGACGTGCGGTCCGCGGCAAAGGTCGAAGAATTCACCTTGATGATAGATTGTAAGTGTCTGATCGGCAGGAATGTCTTCAATCAACTCGATTTTGAGTGGGTCTCCCAACTCTTTATAACGAGCGAGCGCTTCGTCACGTGAAACGACTTCACGAGTGATTTCTAAGTTTTCATCGACGATACGTTTCATCATCTTCTCAATCTCAGGCAGGTCTTCCTCATTGATTCGGCGGTCCATTTCGATGTCGTAATAGAATCCGTTCTCGATTGTCGGTCCAATCCCGAGATAGATGTTGTTCTCTTCTCCATACAGACGCTTGATCGCTTGTGCCATCAAGTGCGCTGACGAGTGACGCATCAGGTCGAGGCCGTCCTCTGAATCTGGCATGACGAGCTCGATTTTGCCGTCCTGTTCAATCGGACGACGGTAGTCGATAAGTTCTCCGTCTAGTTTTGCTGCGATTGCTTTTTTGCGAAGTCCCGGGCTGATTGAGCCTGCGACGTCTTCTGCCGTGACGCCGGCATCAAATTCTTTTACCGCGCCATCTGGAAATGTCAATTGAATCATGTACATCTGTCCCCTCTCAAAAAATGAATATAAAAAAAGCCCATCCCTCAAAAAGGGACGAGCTTTGATTCTCGTGGTACCACCCTCGTTCCCAAGCATCACGCTTGGCTCGAACACACGATAACGAGTGTGAATCGCCGCACGATTGACCCGTACGGTGCTCTGAGGGAGTAAATGCATCGTCGTCGTTAGGAAGCTTCCACCGCCCTTCCCTCGCTAAAACTCGTCTCGATGATTCATATCCTCTTCTATGCATCACTTATATGGTTATTAGTATAGTCAACTCATCCGAGAAAAACAATCCTTTACCGACGGCGATTTTCACCCTTCAGTTCGATTTGTGTCGTCGTCGTTGAAATTCGTTGCATGAGACGCTGCGCTTTCATTTTATTTTGCGCGGACCCATCGATTGAAAAGTGAGTCTCGAGCTCTTCTCCGCTAAAGTTCGAACTATATAGCGTCGGCAATCGATGCATCATCCGATATTGGAGAATGATGCCGAACAGTTCGTCGCGCACCCACGGGCTGATTGCCTCAGCACCAATGTCATCAATCAACAAGACAGGCACATGTTGAAACGAAGTTAAAAATGAATCAAACGATTCGGTGCGAATTTTGCGTTTTGCCTCCGATACGAATCCAGGGGCATGAACTAAAATCGTCTCGATATCCGCCACTTTCAATTCATTGGCAATGGCGGCGAGCAAATACGTTTTCCCGACACCGAAACTCCCGTGTAAATAGAGTCCGTTTACTTTTTGTTTGGACTTCATCCCCGTTACGAAACGCATCGCTTCCCGAAGTGCAATCTTGCGTGCATCGTCCGCCCAATCAAATGACTCAAAGCTCGCCTCACGGACTTCTTCCGGTAAGAACAAGCTCTTAAACTTACGGTCCATCTCTTTTTGGCGTCTAGCTTGTCGATGAGCGACCGTCTCTTCATAGCGAATGGCGATCTGTCCGAGATCGACATAGAGCACCGGTTGATGACCCGGGATGACGGCTTGTTCTTCGATGAACGTCTTCCCATCCATCTGCTCGGCATACTCACTCAGCTTTGTGAACCCAATTTCAATCGCTTTCTCTTCTAACTCAGGATGAGCGTTCAAAAAGGCGATTACTCCTGGATGATTGAGCGTTCGTCTGCGAATCGACTCATACGCTTCGCGGACTTCTTTTCGATTCATCAACTGCGATAACGACTGGTTGATTCGTTCCATCCCCTCACCCCTTCGAACGGAAGACTCCAATTCTTTCTTTCTCGCCTGATCATACGATCGCTGTTGTTTCGCTTCATCTTCGAGCCATTTCGGCATCTCGCCTTGTTGGGGTTTCCGACGCGAACCGACAGTCGTCCGCTGTACATTTTCACGTTTTTGTTGCTTCTTCTCAATGAGCGCATCTTGTGACGCTTCTTGCTCCAACGCTTCTTTCGCGTTCGTATAACCTGCCGTCTTCCAACTCGTTGCGATACGAAGGACGTAATTCTCGTTCAGACGAGTCTGTTTCTTCACTTCAATACAATAATAGAAGAGTGCGTTAATCACGCCCGGTGCGAGCCCGAGCGTATCGACGAGTTCGATAACCAACTGTTCATCACTTTTCGACAGCTGAGGCGTCTTCCGAAGTGTCGATACGTATTGATGGGGGTGGGCCGCTTCCATTACCGCTGGATCATGTAAGTCTCCCAGCTTGGTCTCTTCGAGCTCCACCGTCTTCTCTTTTCGATGCCGTGTCTGCTTTTTCTTCAACTGTAATACCATCTGACGGCATCCGTCCCGCTTCTCCTGCTCACTGAGCGGAAGATAGGCTTCGTGAACGAAATATTCTTTCAACATCTCCGCCATCGTCTCTTCGTCGAGTTGAGAGACATAGGCCAGTTTTGTGATGGTTTCGTCTAATTTCTTTGTGAAAAACCCGACTGGGAAATTCGTCAGTTTCTTCACAATGTCCATATCGAACGAATAGTTGATTTCAATCTTCGCACGATCTGGTTTTTCGTAGTTCTTTTGCGTGAACGCTCGATGATTGACACCTTTGACATCAAACACTTCATTAAAGTCTTTCGTCACCTCGACGATTCCCGCTGGCAAAGGGTCAATTGTGAAACGCCCCTGAAGTTGTTTAAAGCGCACTTCCCCTACTTTATAGAAGAGAAAGCTCGATAACAGTCCATCGTTTAAAAACGTATGCGGCGCGAGCGGCACACGCAACTGATAGACGTATTGCGTCAACCGAGCATCTTTCGTTTTGTACGTCCGTACCAATCCGATGGCTTCGAGGCGAAATAGATTATCCGTCAATTCATTGATGGAGTACTCCAACATCTCACACAAGGCACTATGAGACATATAGTTCGATTTCATTTTGCCTGGCTTCAATTCACTCCACAGCGTCTGATACAGCGCGAGCGCTTTGACACCGATGACAGGCTGATATAAGTGGTAAAGGGACTGATACGATTCGCGGTCAACAAGACCTGTACTCATAATGAGCAGTTCGTCCGTCCCAAAGATTGTACGTTCTTTCTCCATAGCTCTCTCCCCTGAAAAAGGGCGACCAGCAGGCCGCCCTTTAGTTGGTCGAATTTTCTTGCTTCATTAAATCTTCAAGTTCTTTAAAGAACACAGTGATATCTTTGAATTGGCGATAAACCGATGCAAAGCGGACGTATGCGACTTCATCGACACGTGCGAGTTCATTCATCACCAACTCACCAACCTGCTCACTCGGTATTTCCGATTGTGCGAGGGCGCGAAGTTGTTGTTCGACTTTTGTCACGACCCCTTCAAGCTGTTCAAGCGTGACTGGTCGTTTTTCACACGCACGAATGATTCCACGAAGCACTTTTTCGCGACTGAATTCTTCACGGTTTCCATCTTTCTTCACAATGATGAGGGGTGTCTGTTCCACCGTCTCAAACGTTGTGAACCGATACCCACATTTTTCACATTCACGACGACGTCGAATCGAATAATGGTCTTGCACCGGTCGGGAATCGAGCACTCTCGTTCCATTGTGATCACATTTCGGACAACGCATGCTCAAGCCTCCTTATCGTTCGACAGATTTATTTCCGATAGCACGAAGCGGGAATTGTTGTGTGAGCGCCTCGTAATAGTGAGTAACGATTTGTGCGAGGTCTGTACCGAGTCGCTGTTCGCGGTTCAATGTAAAATCGACTGCTGTACGACCTCCGTCTACTTGCACGATCGTAATGAGTCCGTCCCATCCTTCACCAATGAACGAGAGTTCGCCACGGTTCGAGTCGATGCGACGGACCGTCTGACCATTTGACTGAATCTGACTTTCTAACCATTGTAAGATTGCGTTCGGAGATGCCGCATAGTAACGTGTCCGAAGCGATTCATTTTTATGTGTATCTTTCGTTTCAATATGTGTTTGTAACTTATCTAACAGTCCCATAATCCACCTCAACGCCTGAGTTATATACGTTAAGCATATCAAAATTAAGGCAACAACAAAACAATTAAAAGGGCTGACCGTCAAACGGCCAGCCTCTAAAGGTTCTTCAGAATTATTTAGTTAGTGCAACTTGTGCTTCCGGAACACGAATTGGTCCCATTCCACGTTCAAGTTTCACATCTTCACGTACTTTCGCATCCAATCCTTCGGCGATGTATTGCGATGCCGTAGCTGGATCGATTCGATCTCCACATGTGAACACGTCAACCGACGCGTAGCCATGCTCTGGGAAACTGTGAATCGTTAAGTGCGATTCTGAAATGATGACGACTCCACTCACACCGTGTGGCGCGAATTTGTGGAAAGCGACTTCGCGGACTTCAGCGCCCGAACGAAGAGCAGCATCGACGAACAAACGCTCGATGTAGTCGATATCATTTAATTTGTCGGGATTGCACTCCCAAAGTTCTGTAATAATGTGACGTCCCATAGTATCCATATTAGTGGATCCCCCTTTACATCAATGGTCTCAAAGTAGTTGATGATCACTCACTTTGTGCCTGAATCGCCCACAACCACGGGGGCAAGTTAGTCCTAAGAGGTCCTAACCCTTTAAGTTGCGTTTGTCAGACCAATTGAAGTTCACGAAACTGAGTGTAACGTGTTTGGGACGTCGTTACAAGAGATTTGTTTAAAAAAATCAAAAATATTTTTTAGACCGTAATATTTTTTTAGGCGTGTGTTTCTTGTTGCCCGATTTGAAGGTAACTCGCCACCATGTCTAACAAGTCGACGACACGGCACGAATAACCCCATTCATTATCGTACCATGCGAGTACTTTTACATGATTTCCGCCAAGTACCATCGTCGAATCCATATCGATAATCGACGAACGGTCGTCTCCATTGAAGTCAATCGATACGAGCGGTTCATGGGAGACACCTAACACGCCCGTCATCTCTCCAAACGCCGCACGTTCAAACGCTTCATTCACTTCATCAACCGTTACGTCACGATGAAGTTCAACAACTAAGTCGACGAGTGATACGTTCGGTGTCGGGACGCGGAGTGCCATTCCGTTTAATTTTCCTTGAAGCTCTGGCATGACAAGCCCGATCGCTTTAGCCGCTCCTGTTGAAGTCGGAATAATTGAACTGCCACAAGCACGCGCCCGGCGTAAGTCCTTATGCGGGTTATCAATGTTATTTTGGTCGTTCGTGTACGCATGAACAGTTGTCACTAAACCAGTTTCAATACCGAATGTCGAGTGTAACACCTTCACGACCGGTCCTAGACAGTTTGTCGTACACGATGCATTTGAAATGATGTGGTCTTCTTCCGGGCGATAGTCTCGATCGTTGACCCCCATCACAATCGTGCGTAAATCCCCTTTCCCTGGCGCAGTTAAAATCACTTTTTTTGCGCCTGCATCTAGATGAAGTTTCGCCCCGATATCCGAGTTAAACTTCCCTGTCGCCTCGACCACGATGTCGATGCCAAGGTCTGCCCACGGTAAACGTGATGGATCACGTTCTGAAATGAGTTCGATTCGCTTTCCATCGACTTCAAGCGCATCCCCTTGCGCTCGAACCGTCAATCCGAATGGACCGTGAATGGAATCATGTTTGATGAGATGTGCGAGCGTTTCCGCTGGATAACTCGCATTGATTGCCACGACTTCATGACGTCCCTCAAGCATCAATTTTCGGAATACCATTCTCCCGATTCGACCGAATCCGTTAATCGCAACTTTTGTCCCCATGCTAAATCCCCCTTTTTCTACATTACGGTTTCATTATAACGGATAGCTGTAAGCGTTTTCACTATGATTCGTCACATTTTTTTCATTTTTCTTTGTTTATTTTTTGAAAATGAGGGAAATTTCTTGTCGTGAAGCACAACAGAAAGGAGGCGTCACCATGTTTGATTGGGGAGATATCGATAAGTTCTTCATTTCGTTTTTCATCATCTTACCGATTGTGACGTTGATTCATGAGTTCGGACACTTCTTTTTCGCAAAGTTGTTTGGAGGCTCGCTCGACATGCAAATCGGCACAGGAAAAAAACTATTTAAAGTAGGACGTCTTCAAGTGAACCGCGTCTATTTTTATGATGCGTGGTGCCAGTTTACAGATTTAAAATGGAGCAACAAGGTCACCCGCACGCTTGTATATGGCGGTGGAGCCATTTTTAATCTGGCGAGTATCTTAATTGTCAATGCGTTTATTTTGAGACGAGAGATTGAACCGACGTTGTATACGTATCAGTTCGCCTACTTTTCGTTTTACTATATTTTCTTTTCACTGTATCCCATCTATTATTCGAACGGTCACCCAAGTGATGGACGTGCCATTTATGATACGTGGAAGAAAGGATCACCCGAATCCGATCCATTAAACTAACCAAACGAAAAGAAGGCGAATCATCATTCGCCTTCTTTTTCAATCGTCTTAAATTGTTCGACCAAACGGTCAATTTGCGGTGGTAAGTCACCGAGTGAACCGTTGTTATTGACGAGAAAATCGGCCTGATGCTTTTTCTCTTCAATCGGGATTTGAGAATGAATGCGAGCGAGTGCCTCTTCTTTCGTCAATCCATTCCGCTCCATGAGACGCATAAGTTGAATCTCTTCGCGACAATAGACGACGACAGAATAATCGACGAGGTCGAGCATTGTCCCCTCAAATAGGAGAGGAATATCAAAAATAACGACAGACTCGCCGGATGCTTCATAATCACGCATCTGTTCCTTCATCTCTTCACGAATCGCTGGATGCATCAGTTGATTGAGGTGTTGTCGTTTCGTCTCATCATGAAAGATTTCACGCCCTAGCGCGGGACGGTTTAAGACATCGCCGTCAAAACATTTTGGAAATGCCGCTTTTACACCCTCAATCGCCTTCCCTCCAGGTTCGACGACCGTCCTCGCAATCAAATCGGCATCGATGATCGGAATCCCCTTTTTCCGAAATAGTCGAGACACCGTGGACTTCCCGGTTGCAATCCCACCCGTCAATCCAATTTTCAACATAACGCCCACTCCTTAACGTTGTTGACAGCGTGGACAATAATGCGTGCCACGACCGCCTAGTTTCATCTTTTCAATTTCTTGTCCGCAACGGCGACATGGTTCACCGGCTTGTCCGTATACATAAAGTCGTTCTTGGAACGTTCCCGCGGCTCCGTCTGGATTCGTATAACTCCGAATCGTACTTCCTCCACGTTTAATGGCTTCATTTAGCACGGCTACCGCTTCAATGCGTACACGCTCCACTTCTTCGTGCGTCAAACTAGCAGCTGGTCGTGTCGGGTGCACACCGGCACGAAACAAAGTTTCATCTACATAGATATTCCCTAATCCGACGAAGATGGACTGATCGAGAAGCGCCGTCTTGATAGCGCGCGTCTTCATCCGCTCTAGACGTTTATGCAACGCATCAGTTGTCACACGCTCATCAAACGGTTCGTATGCAAGTAGTGACAGTGGTGGTGTCGTATGAACCGCCTCATTCGTCCGCAACTCCATCGTTCCAAACTTCCGCACATCATTATAATGTAGGGTCGATTGGTCCGTGAAGTTGATGACGACATGCGTATGTTTAGCCGGTGCTGTGATTGTCTCATAAGGGAAGAACTTCCCTTCCATTCGGAGATGAGAGACGAGATATCCGTTCGTTAATTTGAATAAAATAAATTTCCCTCGACGTTCCACATCTGTAATGGTCTCTCCAATCAAATGGTGTACCCATTCTTCTGGCTCGAGTCCCCGAATGATTTTAGGGTCGAGCACATCGACAGACTGAATCGTCTTTCCGGAAACGGCAGATCGTAATCTGCGACAAACCGTTTCGACTTCTGGTAATTCTGGCATACTGATTTCCTTTCTATCTTCTTATTTCGTATCGAACCACGTCGTTCCAACGGCTCCATCCGCACGTAATGGAACGTCGAGTGTCACCGTATGCTCCATCGCTTCCGTCACTAATTTTTCTAATGCTTCCATTTCTTCAGCCGGACCTTCAAAAATCAATTCATCATGTACTTGTAACAACAACTTGGATTGAAGTTGCGATGATTGAAGAGCGTAATCGACGTCAATCATCGCTTTTTTGATGATGTCGGCTGCCGTTCCTTGAATCGGTGTGTTGATTGCCGTACGTTCAGCGAATCCACGCAAGTTAAAATTACGAGAGTGAATGTCTGGGATGTTCCGTCGTCGTTTTAACATCGTCTCGACGAACCCATGCTCACGAGCTCGTTCAATCGCAGCATCCATGAACGTCTTCACTCCCGGAAACTGTTCAAAGTACGTATCGATAAACGTTTGTGCTTCTTTTCGTGTGATACCTAGGTTTTGTGAGAGCCCATAATCACTGATTCCATATATGATTCCGAAGTTGACGGCTTTCGCCTGACGACGCATGAGTGAAGTGACTTCCTCATTTGCGACTTTGAACACGTTTGCCGCCGTCGATGTATGGATATCCTCATCATGCAAGAAGGCCGCCATCATTTTCTCATCTTGTGACATATGCGCCATGATCCGAAGTTCGATCTGTGAATAGTCGACCGCATAGAGCACCCAGTCCGGTTCGCTTGCGGTAAATGCCTTACGGATACGACGTCCCTCCTCTAATCGGATCGGGATGTTTTGTAAGTTCGGATTGACCGATGAGAGTCGTCCCGTTTGCGTTAACGTCTGCGTGTACCGGGTGTGAATCTTGCCATCTTCCTTCACGACTTTCTGCAATCCTTCTACATAGGTCGACTGTAATTTCCCGAGTTCACGATAATGCATGATCTTCTCGATGATCGGATGAAGCGGTGCCAACTTCTCAAGGACATCCGCCGCAGTCGAGTAACCCGTCTTTGTCTTTTTCACAGGGGGAAGCGCTAATTTCTCAAACAGGACGACCCCTAGCTGTTTCGGCGAGTTGATGTTGAACGGTTCGCCGGCCAATTCATGAATCGTTACTTCAAGTGCAGAGAGGCGCTCACGAAGATCTGTCTCCATGTGTTGAAGTGTTTCAACGTTTACATGGATGCCTGCCCATTCCATCTCGGCTAACACCGAGACGAGCGGTTTTTCAAGTGCCTCATATAATTCCGTCTGTTCGTTATCTTTCAGCTCTGAAGCGACACGTTCGAACAACGTCAAAATCGCATGTGCTTTCTCCGCGAGATGAGAGTGGAAAACTTCCTCATCTGGAACCTTCACTTTTGCTCCTTTCCCATATACTGATTCATCCTCTTCAAGAGGGTATGCGAAATGAGAAGCAATCGAGCTGAGTGACGTTCCACCAGATAAATTCAACAAGTATCCGGCAACGAGTAAATCTTCATAACCGCGAAGGGATAGGTGATGTCGCTTCAACTGAATGATTGTCTGTTTAGCATCGAGACAAATCGTCGTCTTCGATTCGTCTTCAATCCATTCCTTGACTCGCGCATCTTGTAACAGTGTCACATCGCCGACGGTCACGCCACGATCTGATGCGATTGCAACCCCAACGATGTCTTCTTCGAAGTAGTCATCGTGTAGTTGCTCAAGAATCAGGACCGCTCGAGACAAATCTTGTTCAGAAAGGTCGATGGTCGGTCTGACTTCTTTTTCGACCGTTTCTTCTGTAGAGCTGTCCGCTAATTTACCGATCAACGACTTGAATTGAAGTTCCATGAACAGGGGCTTCACAACAGAAGCATCATAAGGTTTAAAGACGAGATCATCAACGGTCACATTAAGTGGCACGTCTGTATAAATCGTCGCCAACTGTTTTGACATCTTCGCCTCTCGCTCGTTGGCTTCCACTTTTTCTTTCTGTTTCCCCTTTAGTTCATCCGTATGTTCGTAAAGGGACTCGACGGTTCCGTATGTTGAAATCAACTTGAGCGCCGTCTTTTCCCCGACACCCGGGATACCTGGAATGTTATCCGATTTATCCCCCATCAACCCTTTTAGGTCAATCATCTGAATCGGTTGTAGTCCCTCATAACGTTCCTGGAACGCCGTTTGGTCCATTGTCTCGACATCTGTGATGCCTCGCTTCGTCAAGTAGACGGTCACGCGATCATCGATCAGTTGGAGTAAATCTTTATCTCCCGTCACAATCGTCACTTGATCGTATGATGTATCCTTGGAGAGCGTGCCGATGATATCATCCGCCTCATATTGATCAAGTTCTAAGACAGCGATACCAAACGCACGACAGACGTCTCGCACGAGCGGGAACTGTTCGCGTAATTCCCCAGGAGTCTTTTGACGCCCTCCTTTATAGTCAGCAAACGTATCGTGACGGAACGTCTTCTTCGACGCATCAAACGCAACAGCAAAGTGCGTCGGTTGCTCATCTTCCATTAATTTCAACAACATCATCGTAAAGCCGTACACCGCGTTCGTATTTCGACCTGACGCGTCCGACATCGGAGGCAGTGCAAAAAACGCACGATATGTTAAGGAGTTCCCATCTAGGACTAGTAGTTTATTCATTCAATCGACCTCCATTCTTCTCTTCATTCATCATACCATACGGGTACATGCGTTCGAAAAAAAAGACCCTTTTCTACGAATAGAAAAGGGCCAAATTCTCGACCGTGTGGAGATGAGCACCGATCGAGTCACGAGATGATGAAGAGGTCTCATTCATAGAATAGCAAGGTTTTGTAAAGCAAATATGAATGGAATGGCAAGGTTTTGTAAAATGATTAATCACACGTGAGGTAAAGGAATTCAAACTGTTGGGAACGTGATAGTGAACGTCGTCCCTTTGCCTTCGACGCTATCGACATCGATTGTCGCATGATGGAGATCGATGATGTGTTTCACGATAGCAAGACCAAGACCCGTGCCACCTGAGTTTCGGCTTCTTGCTTTGTCAACACGATAGAAGCGCTCAAAGATTCGACTGACTTCTTTTTCAGCAATCCCGATTCCATTGTCCTTGACGCGTAACTTGTACGCATCCTCATTCGCCTCGACAGAAATTTCGACACGACTTCCTTCCGGAGAATAGTTGATGGCGTTCGCGACGAGGTTCATGATGACTTGCTTCATCCGATTCAAATCGGCCTGTAAGACGGCCGTCCCATGATGCTTCGCCTCTAGATGAATCGACTTTTTGTCCGCTTTCTGACTGAGCAAGAGACATACCTCATCGACGAGCTGGTTCAAGTCGACGGATACCAGTTCCATCTGGAAATCATCACGTTCTAATCTCGACAGCTCAAGCAAATCTTCAACAAGCATCTGCATCCGCGTCGCCTCTTTTTGAATGATGTCTAAGAACTGGTCGCGGAGTTCAGGCACTTCTTTAGCCCCGTCAAGTAATGTCTCACTAAATCCACGAATCGAGGTGAGCGGGGTCTTGAGTTCATGACTGACGTTCGCGACAAAATCTTTCCGCATCTTCTCGAGTCGCTTCAACTCCGTGATATCGTTGAATAAAAGCGTGGTACCACGAAGCATTCCCGTATCACTGAAAATCGGTGCGGCAGACACCATATACGTCTTCTGATTGAAGCCAGTTCGAATCGACAGCTGACGACGATGAACTTCTTCCGTCAAATACACGTCTTCGATCAGAGTCTCAACATCAGGACTCGGTAACATCCCGTGATAAAATTGTCCAATCGACAAATCATCGTATTGGAACATCTCGCGATACGAACGGTTGACTAATGTGACGATGCCTCGCTCGTCCACGAGAAGGAGCCCTGCCCCCATATATTCGATGAGTGATTCGAGTCGTGCCCGCTGAACCGATTCTCCGAGTGAAATCGACTCCAAATTTCGGGCGAGGACGTTGATTGATCCAGCGAGACTTCCGGTTTCCTCGTCATTTCGCAGTTCGTAAACGCGAGCCCGATAATTACCATCGGCGAGTTCCCGTAAGACGATGGTCGCCTCATCGATTGGTCGTATGAATTGGTTCGTCAGATGCTGAAGGACGAATAGGATGATGAAAAATGAAAAGAAGAGCGCGAGCGCAATCGTTAACCAAATTCGATCATACACGCCTTCAAGGTCTGACACGTAACGGATGAACGTTAAATAGACCGTCTCTCCTGTCGCAAGTTCAATCGGTTTTGTGAACTGGATCAACTCATCTTCGTCTGCTTCACCAAACGTTCCGTCTTCGGGCACCAGACTCGGGTCAATCTTATAATCGATTGACCCGACACGAAACGGCGTCCCGGCGATGACTTCATTCCTGCTATTGAGTAGCAAAATGTCAAAGCTACTCCCGTCATCGATTTGACCGACATATCCTCGAATTTCGTCTAACTCTCCTCCTTCAAGGTACAAAGCGGCGAGCTGAGCATCCTCTTTCAAGCGGTCACGTTCAGAATCCAAATAGAAATCTTTAAACAGTTGGCCGAGCACGATGCCAAGCGTCAAAAGTACACCCGTGACGAGAAGGATGAGCGTCGTCATGAATCTAGAGCGATACGTCTTCATTCCGAAGTCGGCTCCTCCATTTTATAACCGAGACCACGAATCGTTTTAATATATGTCGGCTTCTTCGTGACCGGTTCGATTTTTTCACGGAGATGACTGATATGGACATCGACGATTCGCGTGTCACCGACGAAATCGTAATTCCAAATAGCAGATAATAATTGGTCTCGTGTCAGCACACGTCCTTTATTTTTAGCTAAATATGCTAACAGTTCAAATTCTTTCGGAGTCAATTCGAGACGTTCACCTTGTTTGAATACTTCGTAGTTCGAAGCGACAATTTTTACGTCACCGATTTGAATGACGTCCTCCTCTACCGTGGTTTCTTGTGGCGCCGAGCGTCTTAGAATCGCTTTGACACGTGCCACGACTTCGCGAGGACTGAATGGTTTCGTCAAATAGTCATCTGCACCGAGCTCGAGTCCGAGAACTTTATCAAACTCATCATCTTTCGCCGTGAGCATCAAAATCGGTGTGTTGACTTTTTGTTGACGGAGTCGCTTACACACTTCAAGTCCGTCCATTTCCGGAAGCATTAAATCGAGCACGATTAAGACGGCATCTTTCTTTTCAGCCAGTTCCAATCCTGTCTTTCCATCATGTGCGGTTTCTACCTCGAAACCAGCTTGTTCTAAGTTGAATTTTAATAACGTCGCAATCGATACTTCGTCGTCGACAACAATTACTTTATCAGCCACACTACTTCCTCCTCTTAATCCATCAAATGTCACTCTCTATTTTACAAATCAAAGCTTGAAACGACCAACCTCAAAGCAAATCTTTACAAAAACAAAACAAATCCACTTTTAGTGTAGCATGCCCCACATGATGGAAACCGCAAAAAAGTGCTTCCCGCAAGAATGCAGGAAGCACTTTCTACTTATAGGACGCCTAATACGGAGCGGACCGAGTCGGCAGAACGTGAAAGTGCTGCTTTCTCCTCATCCGTCAAGTCGAGCTCGAGTACTTGCTCGATGCCATGTTTCCCAAGAATCGTCGGGACGCCAAGATACAAATCGCTAAATCCGTATTCGCCTTCTAGATAAGCAATAGCAGGTAAGATTCGACGCTGATCTTTTAAAATCGCCTCGACCATCTCTACGATTGCGGCAGCTGGCGCATAATACGCTGATCCATCACCTAACAGTTGGACGATTTCACCGCCACCTTTTCGTGTCCGCTCGACAATTTGCTCGATTCGCTCATGTGGTATGAGTTTTTCAAGCGGGATGCCACCTGCGTATGAATAACGCACGAGAGGCACCATATCGTCGCCATGTCCACCAAGAACGAATCCAGATACATCTTTGACGGAAACGTTTAACTCTTGTGCGACAAACGTCCGGAAACGAGCCGTATCCAGTACACCAGATTGCCCGATGACGCGTTCTTTCGGGAAACCCGACTCTTTGAACGCCGCATAAGTCATCGCATCTACCGGGTTCGTCAAGACAATCAAAATCGCTTCCGGCGAATAGCGAGCGATTTCTTTTACGACGGAACGCATCACGTTCGCGTTCGTCGCAACGAGATCATCTCGACTCATTCCAGGCTTACGCGCGATGCCCGCCGTGATGACGACGATATCCGAATCAGCCGTATCTGCGTAATCTGATGTTCCGGTAATCCAAGCGTCAAACCCTTGAATTGGTGCTGTTTCTTGCATGTCGAGCGCTTTCCCTTTCGTCGGTCCAACTTTTTCTTCCATATCGAGTAGAACGACATCCCCTAGCTCACGTTGAGCCAGATACAGTGCAGTGGTTGCACCGGTGAAGCCACTTCCAATTACAGAAATTTTGTTACGACGAATCATGAGCTCTCCCCCTCAATTGGCGACTTATTCGTTTGAATTACATGTTTTTGATCAATTCATCCGCAAATTCAGAACACTTCACTTCTGTCGCGCCGTCCATGAGACGTGCGAAGTCATATGTGACAACTTTCGAAGCGATTGTTTTCTCCATTGAGTTGATGATGAGGTCAGCCGCTTCGTTCCAGTTCATGTGGCGGAGCATCATCTCACCAGAAAGGATGACTGAAGATGGGTTTACTTTATCAAGACCTGCGTATTTCGGAGCTGTACCGTGTGTCGCTTCGAAAATTGCATGTCCTGTGATGTAGTTGATGTTCGCACCAGGTGCAATCCCGATTCCACCTACTTGTGCAGCAAGTGCGTCTGAGATGTAGTCTCCGTTCAAGTTCATCGTCGCGACGACATCGAACTCACGTGGGCGTGTCAAGATTTGCTGGAGGAAGATATCAGCGATCGAATCTTTAACGATGATTTTCCCTTCAGCTTCTGCTTTCGACTGAGCTTCGTTCGCAGCTGCTTCGCCAGACTCTTCTTTGATGCGGTCATACTGTGCCCATGTGAACACTTTGTCACCGTATTCAGCTTCAGCGAGTGCATAACCCCAGTTTTTGAATGCGCCTTCTGTGAACTTCATGATGTTCCCTTTGTGTACGAGCGTGACCGATTTGCGGTCGTTCGCAATCGCATATTCGATTGCAGCACGGACGAGACGCTCTGTCCCTTCAGAAGAAACAGGCTTGATACCGATCCCTGATGTCTCTGGGAAACGGATCTTGTTCACGTTCATTTCATCTTGCAAGAATTTGATGAGTTTTTTCACTTCGTCGCTTCCTGACGCGTACTCGATCCCTGCGTAGATATCTTCTGTATTTTCACGGAAGATGACCATGTCTGTATCTTCAGGACGTTTTACTGGTGAAGGAACACCTGTGAAGTAACGAACTGGACGAAGGCATGTGTATAAGTCGAGCTCTTGACGAAGCGCAACGTTCAATGAACGAATTCCACCACCGACCGGTGTCGTAAGTGGTCCTTTGATTGCAATCAAGTACTCGCGAATTTGATCGAGTGTTTCTGTCGGGAGCCACTCACCTTTTTCGTTATAAGCTTTCTCCCCAGCGTATACTTCCATCCATTCGATTTTCTTGTCGCCGCCGTATGCTTTTTCAACTGCAGCATCGAATACACGAACAGCCGCGTTCCAAATATCAGGACCTGTTCCGTCACCGATAATGAATGGTACTGTCGGAACGTTTGGTACGTTCAATACACCGTTTTCAACTGTAATTTTTTGTCCTTGTGTCAACATAATGAATCCCCCTAAGTACATTACTGTAGGTCGACGCGTACGCCGACCTACGTCACTTGTTAGTTTACCAAACTTTTGTCTAAAATGTGTCTCGAATTAACGTTCGTTCACAGGAACATATTTACGGCTTGTTTCACCGACATATTCCGCACGTGGACGAATCAAACGGTTATCCGCATATTGCTCGAGAATGTGCGCAATCCAACCTGACATCCGTGATACGGCGAAGATTGGTGTGAATAAGTCTTCTTCAAGACCGAGCGCATAGTATGTTGATGCCGAGTAGAAGTCGACGTTTGGTTTCAATCCTTTTTCTGTTTCGACGAGATGATCAATCTTCTCAGACATCTCATACCATTTCGGCTCGCCGATTTGGGCAGTCAACTGGCGGCTCATTTCTTTCAAGTGCTTCGCACGTGGGTCGCCGTCTTTATAGACACGGTGACCGAAGCCCATAATTTTTTCTTTGCGTTCGAATTTACCACGTACATATTCTTCAACGCGGTCGACCGAGTCGATTTCATGAAGCATTTTCATAACCGCTTCGTTTGCACCACCATGAAGCGGTCCTTTGAGTGCTCCCATTGCCGCCGTCACACCAGAATACATATCAGAAAGCGTCGCCACACAGACACGGGCCGTGAACGTTGAAGCGTTCAATTCATGGTCTGCATGAAGGATAAGTGCTTTGTCGATTGTCTTCTCCGCGACTTCGCTTGGTTCTTCTCCATTCAACATGTATAAGAAGTTCGCTGCATAGGAGAGACCTTCCTTCGGAGCGACAGGTTGTTCGCCTTTACGTAGACGCGCGAATGCCGTCACGATTGTAGCCACTTGAGCTTGGAGACGAATCGCTTTACGCATGTTTGCCTCGTCACTCATGTCTTCAGATTCTTCATCATATAGAGCAAGTTGTGAGAGCGCCGTACGAATCGTCGCCATTGCATTGGCTGATTTCGGTGCACGAGCTAACGTATCAATCACTTCTTCTGGCAACGTCGCTTCTTTCACGAGTGCCTCTGAGAGCGCTGTCAATTCCTCTGCATTTGGTAAGCGATCATTCCACAGTAAGAATACAACTTCTTCAAATGTGGCGTTGTCCGCTAAATCATCAATGGTGTATCCTCCATAAGTCAATTGTCCGTCAATAATTGAGCTGACTTTTGAGGCTGCTGCCACAATACCTTCTAACCCTTTTGTCGTTGACATTCATAACTCCCCCTCAGTCTTGTTTGAAAGTAGTCGACCGTAAAAACAGTCTGTGTATAGGGAATAAGGATACGGGACGGGCTTCTCCCCTGCATTCACCCAGTCTCCGTTTACCCTGTCCTTTATATAGTATAAACAATTTATTGCAAAAAAGAAATGTAAGCGGCTTCAGTTGTCAGAAAATATCAAAACCATTTTTCAATGACTTGGTATCCACCTAAAATCAAGGCTGCAATTCCAGCTCCTACGAGTGGTCCTACAGGGATGCCTTTCATGAACCCGACCGCTAAAATCGTGCCTGCGAGAAGCGCCGTCGTGACGACCGGGTCGACGCGCATCAATTGCACGCCTTGTCCAGCAGCGATTGCCACGAACATCCCTGAAGCAAATGCCACAATCCCGACAGGTCCTTTAATACTATTCCACAATTCTTTAAAACCGATATCCCCTGTCGCGATGGGAACAAGGACAGCAATTGTAATAATCGTCACACCCCAGCTGATTCCTTTCGATGCGAGTGTAGGAAATAACTGATCACCAAACCCGATTGCTTTAATAATGAGCAAGACGCTACTTGCGATAATAACTGACTGATTGTTTGAAATGACACCGATTAAGACGAGCATCAATAAAAATAGATATGCACTCATACGTATTCCTTTCTTCGAACGGAAAAAGAACCGACCTTTGTAGAAGGCCGGTTCGATTGTCGTTCAATTATGCGTTGTAGATTTTACCTGTGAGTGGGTCGATTGAAATCATCTGACCGTCACGAAGTGAAGTTGTGGCTGTATCCACACCTACGATGACTGGCTTACGGAGTGATGGTCCAACGATACCAGCGTGGCTTGTCAATCCGCCGTCTTCCGTGATAATTCCAGCCGCTTTTTCGATGGCAGGCATCATTTCTTTATCTGTGAATGGCGCGACGAGAATCATGCCGTCTTTCGCTTTCGCGTTTGCTTCTTCCGCATTTTTCGCGACAACGACTTCTCCAACGACACCGCGCTCACCGATTCCACGTCCGTCTGCGAGAGCATGACCGACGATGTGGACTTTCATCATGTTCGTCGTACCAGCTGTCGCTGCAGGAATACCAGCTGAGATGACAACGAGGTCACCGTCAGTGACGAATCCAGCGTGACGTGCTGCTTCCGATGCTTGAACCAACATTTCATCCGTGTTGTTCGGCATTGTCTCAGCAACGATTGGGTATACGCCCCAAACAAGGTTCAATTGACGAGCAACGCGCTCTGATTCAGTGACTGCGATGATGTTCGCTTCTGGACGGTATTTCGCCGTACGAGCCGCTGTGTATCCTGATTGTGTTGGCGTCAAGATCGCTTTCGCGTTCAAGTTGATTGCTGTGTGAGCAACCGCTTGTGAGATCGCATCCGTTACCGTATGCTCACTGCGCTTCTGACGATCTTTCAACAAGTTTTTGTAGTCGAGCATGCGCTCAGTGCGTTCTGCGATTGCAGCTTGCATTTGAACTGACTCGATTGGGTAGTCCCCTGCAGCTGTTTCACCAGAAAGCATGACTGCATCTGTTCCGTCCAAGATCGCGTTTGCTACGTCAGATGCTTCCGCACGTGTCGGACGTGGGTTACGTTGCATCGAATCAAGCATTTGCGTTGCAGTGATGACCGGCTTACCGAGGTCGTTACACTTCTTGATGAGTTCTTTTTGAACAGGTGTTACTTCTTCTGTCGGGATCTCGATACCGAGGTCACCACGAGCAACCATCAAGCCGTCAGAGATTGCCAAGATTTCTTCGATGTTATCCACACCTTCTTGGTTCTCGATTTTCGGGTAAATCTTGATGTGTGACGCGTTGTGTTTTTCAAGAAGTTGACGAATTTCTACCACGTCAGACGCACGACGTACGAACGATGCTGCGATGACGTCGATGTCTTGTGAGATACCGAACTCGATGTCCGAGATATCTTTGTCTGTGAGGGCAGGAAGGTTTACCTTGACGTTTGGCAAGTTAACACCTTTCTTCGTCTTGATGATTCCTTCGTTTTCGATTACACAACGGAGGTCGCGGTTCGGAAGTTTTTCAACGACACGGAGTCCGATGAGACCGTCGTCGAGCATGATGTGTGAACCGACTTCTACGTCTTCGTAAAGACCTTCATACGTTACAGAGAAACGATCTTTCGTTCCGACGATTTCTTCGCTTGAAACGATTGTGACTTCTTTCCCTTTTTCAAGAAGAGCTTTTCCATCTTCAAACGTATGTGTACGGATTTCTGGACCTTTCGTGTCAAGAAGGACTGTGACCACTTTCCCAGCTGCTTTCGCCGCTTCACGGATGTCACGGATACGTGCACCGTGCTCCTCATAGTCACCGTGTGAGAAGTTGAGACGGGCAACGTTCATTCCAGCTTCAATCATTTCAGGAAGACGCTTCTCAGAAGCCGGTCCAATCGTACATACAATTTTCGTTCTACGCATAATATAAAAACCTCCTAGGGGATATAGTGCAACTTACATACAGAAAACGGGGGGCCATAGACCTGATCCCGTCTCTGTAACTTCTAAAATCGTTTAGATCGACAATTGGTTGACGAGGTCAATCAATTGCATATCGATTGTGTGCTTGTTGTGGTCGAGCGCCTCATCGATATCAAGATCCATCATCTGGTTATTACGGATCCCGACGACGCGGCCCGCTTTCCCTTCAAGAAGAATCTCAACAGCGTATGCACCCATACGACTTGCAAGTACACGGTCTGCAGCAGTTGGGGAACCACCACGTTGAATGTGTCCGAGAATCGTAACACGTGTTTCTGAGTTTGTTTTCTCAGCAATCAATTTGCCGATTTCTTCAGCACTTCCGGCACCTTCAGCAACGATGACGATTGAGTGCTTCTTACCGCGGGCAATCCCGTGATTGATACGTTCCACGATTGCATTCAACTCTTCTGGACGTTCTGGGACAAGAATCGACTCCGCACCACCAGCGAGACCAGAATAAAGTGCGATATCACCAGCATCGCGACCCATTACTTCAATCACATACGTACGTTCATGAGATGAAGCTGTGTCACGAATTTTGTCGATTGCGTCAAGCGCTGTATTGAGCGCTGTATCGAAACCGATTGTCGCATCCGTTCCCGGAATATCGTTATCAATCGTACCAGGAAGGCCGATTGTTGGGAATCCGAGTTCCGTTAATTTCTGAGCTCCGCGATAAGAGCCGTCTCCACCGATGACCACGAGGGCATCGATATTGAACTTCTTCAACTGTTCTACTGCTTTTGCACGTCCTTCTTCAGTTCTGAATTCAGGACAGCGTGCAGAGCGAAGGAACGTACCTCCACGTTGAATGATGTCGCCGACTGATCCAAGGTTTAATTCGACTAAATCACCTTCGATTAATCCTTGGTAGCCGTTATACACACCGTACACTTCAAGACCTTCGAAAATCGCTTTTCGGGTCACGGCACGGACAGCAGCGTTCATTCCAGGAGCGTCTCCTCCGCTCGTTAATACCGCAATACGTTTTAAATTCACGTCACTCACCTCTTATGTGTTTTAACGAAATCTGAAAATAAAATACCATGTCTGACCTTTGTTTTACAACACAAGTATGTGAAAAAAATGCATAGGGTATGTTACAAAGCAGTCACTTGATGAATGAATAACTCTATATTCAAAGCCATTGTTACCGTTTTCACTCACTAATTGTGCCAATTTGATGATATTTGGTCGCACGTCCTTGAATAAGCTGAGAAGTCGACAGATCGAGCAACTCGTTCATGTGCTGTAATAATACAGGTTTCAAGAGTGATGACTGTAATGACACATCGACATGCGCGCCTCCATACACTTCCCCTACAACTTCATCCACAATCCCTAGGTTGAACAAATCTTGTGCTGTAATTTTCATCGTTTCTGCTGCACGCTCTGCTTGTTTGGCATCTTTCCACAAAAGTGCCGCTGCACCTTCTGGCGAGATGACCGAGTACGTACTATTCTCAAGCATCAACAATCGGTCGCAAACACCAATCCCAAGCGCACCACCAGAACCGCCTTCTCCGATAACGACGGAAACGATCGGTACTTTCAACGTCGCCATTTCAAACAAGTTTCGAGCAATCGCTTCACTTTGACCTCTCTCTTCAGCGGCTTTCCCTGGATAAGCCCCCTTCGTGTCAATGAATGTCAAAATCGGACGGTTGAACTTCTCGGCTTGCTTCATGAAACGTAGTGCTTTTCGGTATCCCTCAGGGTGTGGCATCCCAAAATTCCGCTTCATGTTTTCTTTCGTATTTCGACCACGCTGATGCCCGATGATGGTTACCGGAACACCTTCGAATGTCGCAAGTCCCGATACGATTGCCGCATCATCATACCCGTGACGATCGCCATGGAGTTCCATGAAATCAGGGAACATGTGATGGATGTAATCGAGTGTTGTCGGGCGTTTCGGGTTTCGCGCTAATTGTACGCGGTCCCACGGTTTCATATTCCCATAAATATCTTTTTCTAATCGGTCGAGCTTCAACTCCAGGTGACGAATCTCACGTGATAGGTCAATCCCTTTCGTTTCGGCTGTCTCACGCAATTTGTTTAACTGTTCGGTCACTTCTTTGATTGGGTCAAACATGTCGAACACCCCCATCGTGTAATCCGATCATTTTCTTCAAGAACGAACGCATCTGTTCACGATGGATGACCGCGTCCAATTGTCCAGACTCGAGTAAGAACTCTGCCGTCTGGAAGTTTTCTGGAAGTTTTTCCCGAATCGTCTGTTCTATGATTCGTCTTCCCGCAAATCCAATAAGCGCACCGGGCTCTGCGACGTTTAGGTCGCCAAGCATCGCAAAACTTGCTGAAACCCCACCTGTCGTCGGATGTGTCAAATAGGCGATGTAAAGAAGGCCCGCTTCATCATGTTCTTTTAAAGCAATGGACGTGTTCGCCATCTGCATCAAGCTGACCATCCCTTCTTGCATGCGTGCGCCACCTGACGCTGTGAATAAGACGACCGGAAGACGACGTGACGTCGCTTGGCGAACAGCAGAAGCAATCGCTTCTCCTACGTAAGCACCCATCGACCCCATTCGGAATCGGGCATCCATCACGCAAACAAACGACCGCTTCTTCAATCCCGGTCCGTTCACGGTCTTTATTCAACTTTTCTTCATAGTCAGGAAAATCAAGTGGATTCGCTTTGACGGAAGGTCCCGCAAACCGTTCGAATGAACCTTCATCGACGAGCATGTCGATTCGTTCCTGTGCATGAAGCGGAAAATGGTAGCCACAGTCACATACCTTATGATTTTCGTTTAACTGTTTCGTATAATGCATATATTTACAAGATGGGCACTTCGTCATCAATCCCTGTGGAGCGTCAATTTTTGGTTCTCGTTGACGCAACGGCATATATCGTTTCGGTTTCTTGAAAAAAGCAGTCATCGCTTCCCCCTCGTTCATTCCGGCATCCCCATTCCACGCCACGTCTCGACAAAACGTTTACGTTCTTCGAGCGTATATAACTCCCCAACATCTAGTCCCTCGAAAAATCGGTTCACTTCGCTCCAAATCCTGATGAACAACTCATTCTTCAACTGAAAAATGAGTTGCTGACGAAACGTTCGATCCTCTTCGATCACTGCCTCTAATTGAGTCAGTCGCTCATTCGTCGGCTCTACTTCCGAAAACGCCATTCGCTCTAACAGTTTGAGCATTTCGATGATATCGGTCGCTTTCGTCTGTTTCGTGACGATGAACTCCGACAAAATCTCGATGTAGCGATGTCGGTCCTGTTCACATAGGAAAGTACCCCCGCCGCGCCTTGTCTCGACGATCCCTAAAAAGCTCAATGCGCGTAACGCTTCTCGAACGGAGGCACGACTAATGGCTAGCGTCTCCGCAAGTTCACGTTCGGATGGAAGCCGGTCTCCTGGGACCAACGAAGATTGGACAATTAATTTTCGTATCTTTGAAATATTCTCGTGAAATGTGGATGCGTGTTTTTCATGCATCTGACCGTTCAACTCCCTTATTTGGATCACTTATCAATTCTTAAGTGGTCAGACCAATTAGTGCGATTATATCACTTTTTAGGACTTGGTACTAGTTTCTGGACCAACCATTTTATGATCGATTCGTTTTAACACAACATTTTCTTCTCCGAATCGTCTTTTCGCCTCTACGACGTACTCCTCGTTCGGGTTGATTGAAAAAGCGGATGCCAGTTGTTTCACTTCTTTCGAATCCGTGAACCGACAGACGACCGGAACGTCACCCTGTGCACGCTGAATCCAGTCTTCTAGTTCAGGGAATCGATCTAACGTTAGCCTTACGAACAAAGCTTGACCATGTAATGGACGCACACGTTCGACAATCAATTGTTTACGTCCATCCCGTTCATTCGAATGAACTTCAAGCAACAAAATGTTACCCACGTAGAGGGAGCGACTGAATTGAGCGAAGGTTCTAGGAAAGACGACGACTTCTTCTTGCGTCATCCCGTCATCTACCATTATGACACCCATTCGTTCTTGCTTTTTCGTCATAAACGTACGCACGTCATCCACATACACGACTAAATACCCGTTCGTCCCGTGCATAACGTCTTCAATCGTAGAAGGCTCGATGCCCACGTCAGGAATCGTCGTAAGCGGAGAGTGCACAACCCATGTTCCGAGTGCTTCCCGCTCTTCTTCAGACCAGTTTGGCTCTTTCGCTTTTTTCTGCTTAAGCCCGAGTGATGACAGTTCATCTGGTAAGAAGTGCGTACCGGCCTCTTCACGCAAACGTTCGACTGCTTCAAACGCACTCGTCCGGTCACCGTGATACATGCGGTCAAGCGCCCCAGCTCCTAGCAAACGTCTCAACTTCAGTTGATCTTTATTCTTCCATTCCATCGCTTCCTGAAGGGTTCGGACGTCTTTTAGCTGTCCATTCAGCTCGATGAGTCGTTCGACGTCTCGTTTCGTCAGTCCTTGAATCGCTTTAAGCCCAAGACGGACGCCAGGACCTTCGAGTGTCGCTTCTGCATGCCCGTGCAATACGTCGGGCGGATACACAGGGATTTTGTCTTTACGCAATAGTCTTACGAGTTGACTGGTCTTCTCCGACGTCACGACATGGAAGACACGTGGATAATGCGCTTTGACGTAAGCCAATCGATAACTGATCAAACTGTAGGCGACCGCATGAGAACGGTTAAACCCATACCCTGCAAACTTTTCAATCCAAGAGAAGATTTGCGACAAGACATCTCGGTTCTTTCCTTCAGATTGACGTAAAAACCGCTCTCGTTCTCGTTCAATCGTACCGGTATCTTTTTTGGCAATCGCTCGTCTGACCAAATCCGCCTCGGCATATGAATATCCACCCAGTTTTCGAAGAAGTCGCATGACCTGTTCTTGATAGACGAGCACGCCATATGTCGACTTCATGATTTCTTCGACGTCCGGGTGAATCGGTTGATACGGCATCCCATGTTTTCGTTTTGCATACGTTTCAATAAACTGCATCGGCCCTGGTCGATAGAGCGACATCGTCACGACGATATCTTCAAACTCCGTCGGTTTGACTTGACGCAGCGCCTGTTTCATACCCGAGGACTCAAACTGGAAGATCCCGTCCGTCTCTCCTCTTGCTAATAATCGGTACGTCCGGGCGTCATGTAAGGGAATGGTCTTCAAGGAGAACATCGCGTCACTCTCGCGGACTAATTCCTCCATTTGACGAAGGCGACTCAAGTTTCGGAGCCCGAGCAAATCAATTTTGAGTAGCCCGATTTCTTCCAAATCCTTCATATTATATTGGGTCACATGCTCATCAAGTTCGGGTTGGAGCGGTGTCACGTCTTCAATCGGTTGACGACTGAGTACAACCCCAGCGGCGTGTATGGATGATTGACGTGGCAATCCTTCTAGCTGTTTCGCAATCCGAATCAACTGTTGACGCTTCTGGCTACCTGCGAACCATTTCATCTGTTTTGGATTCGCCATCAACTCGTCCAACCCACCTGATTTCACTTGTTTACTTGCAGCCTGCCCTTCTTCTAACGTCATGCCGAGCGCCCTCGCGACGTCACGTATGGCCGCCTTTGCCCCAAAGGTTGCGAGTGTACCAATTTGCGCCGCATGAGCATCCCCATATTTCGATAGCACGTATGAAACGACTTCTTCCCGACGCTCATCTTCAAAATCTAAGTCAATATCCGGCATCGAGACGCGTTCCGGATTGAGGAACCGTTCAAATAGAAGACCATAGCGAACTGGGTCGACTTCTGTAATGTGCAGTGCAAAACTGATGAGCGAGCCGGCCGCCGACCCCCGACCTGGACCGACCTCGATCCCGGACTCACGGGCGAATCGGATGATATCTTCGACAATCAGGAAATACGAAGAAAACCCGGTCTTGGCAATGACGTCAAGCTCAAACTTCGCTCGTCCGATATACGGCTCTTTCATCAGTTCCATCGCTTTTAACCGTTCACCGACGAGCCGCTTCAACTTTTGATCAGCGTCCGGTAACTCTGGAATCGCGCCTTCCGCTTGTGGAAGATGCTCGAGTTGAATCAGTGCTTCAAATCGCTCAAGCTCGCCCAATTCTTCTGAAGTGAACCAGTCGTTCATCTCGCTTGGTAGCCGGACATGCAGACCTTTTTGACGTACATCCTCCTCTGACATCACTTCGCCTTCTCGAATGGCAGAGATTGCCCGGAAACCCTCCACATCTTCAGGTCGCATATATCTCGTTTCAGGGACCGGAATCAATTGGACGGCGAGTTCTTCTTTCATCATGCGAAGTTGCTTTAACAGTTGTACCTGTTCTGTCGTCTGCGGTGCCGGGAGACCGAGCCATAGTCTGTTCTCGTCTACAAAAGACAGCAGTTGATGATAAAGACGACGTCGATGGACCGGGTCGCTCGCTTTCCAGTTTTCCGGTAGGACAATGAGGGGCATCGTCGTATGTTCATCGATCCCGCCTTTCTTGATGATTCGGTATTGCTCTTGTAGTTCTGCTTCGTTCGATGCATAAGCAAGTACCGACACATCGAGCCCGTCTAGTCGAAGGACGGTTCTCAGTCCGATGAGCGGCTTCACCCCATAGCGTTTGCAGTAGGATAGAAACGACGGCACACCATAAAAGGCATCGTCTGCGATGGCGACCGCGCGACTCCCTCGCTCTGTCATCTGCATCACATATTGTTCTAGTCGAATCGTGCTTTGTAGTAAGCTATAAGCAGTTCTGACATTAAGATGAATCATCTTCGTCCTCCTCTCTATTTAATGATATTGTCAAACTCAATTCTCCACTTCTCTGATACAATAATTATAGACAAAACTCACGACAAAAGGGGGCAAAAGCGTATGATTATCAATCGGGGACAAATTGCGCGCGATAAGTTAGAAAAATTACAGAACGGTCAAACCGTCTTTGCGGACAGTCCTGAAATCATCGACCGACTTCGAAAGTATATTGCAGAATATCAACTCGATGTCGTCGAAGATTTGACCGACCGCGGCACGTGGTTTATCCCACAAGAAAACGGAGACAAATGAAGAGAGCTGACCGCGGTCAGCTCTCTTCATTTTCTTCAAACGTGAACTCTCCTGCCACTTCATTCAAAGCAGCAATAACGTCATCCATTTCATCCCACGTATCAATCGTGGCACCTGACGCCATCGGATGGCCACCACCACGGTAACGCTTCGCCACTTCATTGATGACAGGTCCTTTCGACCGAATCCGGACACGAATCTCTTCTTTGTTTTCGACAAACATGACCCAACATTTCAATCCTTCGAGGCCAGAGAAGCTATTGACGAGTTGCGATGCCGCTTCCGGGGACGCATGGAACGTCCGGAGCACATCTTTATCAATCTTCACATACCCGACGCCTTCTTCTGTGACATTGACGTGCTGTAACACGTACCCTTGTAACTGTAGCGTCGCTAAGTTGGTCTTATACATGTGTCGGTACAGTTTGTTCGTATCGATGCCTTTGTCAATCAATCTCGAAGCAATCTCAAACGTACGTGCCGTGGCATTCCGGAACTGGAAGCGCCCCGTGTCACCTACGATACCGGCATATAATAAGAAGGCCGCTTCTTGATCGATCGGATAATCCCAAATGTTCGCCAACTCCACAATCATCTCGGACGTCGAACTGACCGTGGTGTCCACGATTTGTGTCATCGCATACGGGTCTTCATCAGGGTGATGGTCGATTTTAATGATTGTTTTTCCTTTTAACGCATATGGTCCATCGATTCGTTCCTGATTCGCTGTATCTAGAATCAAAACGAGCGCATCCTTATACATTTCTTCCTCAACGTGTTCCATCTTTCCTAAAAATTCAAGGTCGGGCACCATACCGCCGACTACATAGATCTTTTTATCCGGATGAACCGACTTCAAAATACGTTGGAGCCCGAGCTGGCTCCCCAATGCATCTGGGTCTGGTCTGACATGTCGATGAATAAAAATGGTGTCAGCCGCCTCGATTTCTGTTTTGATTGAATCCGCTTTCGCCCATGCCCACATGATGATTCCTCACTTTCCTACACACTATTATGGTATGATGATAACAGATTACGAGAAAGAAAGGGGTTCCTTCACTTGCAACTTGTCATGATTGGACTCATTTTGTTCGCGCTCGGAGCGTACCTTGTCTTCAAGCGTCGTGCTTTTTTGACAAAGACGCCAAACCGTAAAGCCTTGTTCAATACACAAGCTTTAATCTGGTTAAGCTTATTCCTCGCGCTATTCGCCGCGAACCAAATGGTTGGTGGATTCGGTTTAAATTCATCGGTCGGTTGGATTGTCAGTATCGTCATGTTGGTCGTCGGCTTAGGCAATGCGGTCGTTGGATTTATCCGTTACCGGAAAATCTATCCGCTCGCCGCAGAAGAACCGACGAATACGCCTTCATAAAAAGAGAGCACCCGCTACTCGTGTAGCCGGTGCTCTTTTCGTTACCGATCAATCAACTGTGCCGTGACAAGCGCCTTGGCGACAAGTTGTGTACCTTGTGTCATTTCTACGTCGACCTTCCCGAACTTCCGCCCAAGATCGAAGACGTTTGCCGACACTCGAATCTGACTCTCAATCTGAATCGGTTTCATGAAGTAGACGGTGATGTTCTCGACCACCAAATCCCCTTTTTTCATATGACGCAGACTGCGCGTCGCCCCTTCGACTAACAAAGTCGTCAACACACCTGATGACGCGGTCCCCATATGGCTCGTCATTTGCGGAGCAACCTCGACAGTAAACGCCGTACCGTTCGACGCGGGATCTTCTTTCAATTGGTTCGTGATCATGTTGTCGAACGTTTCACCGACTTGTGGCTGACGATTCGCAAGCTGCAACGCCTTCAACACATCCTGACGACTGATGATTCCGAGCAAGCGACCATAGTTATCGACGACAGGGAGCATCTCAATCCCTTCCCATACCATCTGGTGCGCAGCGTTGGTCACGCTCGTCTGGACGCCGACCGTAATCGGGCTCTTTGTCATGACTTTCTCGATATCATAGTCGTGCGATTTGTCGATGACATCTTTCGCAGTGATCACCCCGACCACCTTCATCTGCTCATCGATGACCGGATAACGATTATGCTTCGTCCGCTCATTCAATTCGTGCCAACGTTTCACCGTGTCATCCGATTTCAAATAAAACGTGTCATGAAGCGGAATGACGATGTCTGAGACAAGAAGAATCTCTTTCTTGATAAGTCGATCATATATGGCCCGGTTAATCATCGTAGCGACGGTAAAGCTGTCGTAAGAAGTCGAGATGACAGGCATATCATACTTATCCGCCATTCGTTTTACTTCATCCGTCGTATCAAATCCCCCTGTGATCAACACGGCCCCGCCGGACTGCAAGACGAGTTCATGCGCCTTCTCCCGGTTTCCGATGATGACGAGTGAATCGACATCGATATAACGCATCATCGCTTCCAATTTCATGGCTCCGATGACAAATTTAGATAACGTCTTATGCAAACCATTTCGTCCACCTAACACTTGTCCATCGACAATATTGACGACTTCGGCAAATGTCAGCTTCTCAATATTCTCTTTTTGTTTACGCTTGATCCGAATCGTCCCTACACGTTCAATGGTAGAGACGAAGCCCAGGTTCTCAGCTTCTTTGATGGCCCGATAAGCCGTACCTTCTGATACAGCTAACTCTTTGGCAATTTGGCGGACCGAAATTTTTGACCCAACATCGAGTGACTCGATATGTGCTATGATCTGTTCATGTTTTGTGGTCATACGCGGAGTCCCTTCTCTCAATACATTTTCTACTCTTTCTAGTATACTGTATCAGTCAAACTTGTTCAAACTGTACTAATCAGATTGCAACATTTCCTTTCTGTTTTCGAAACAGCTATAATAGACGAGTAGTCAACGTAAGAGTGAGAAGGGAAGGGATTCATCTTGAATCAACGCACCAATCAAATTGCACAATCTTTAGCGACGAAAGGATTAGACGCGGCATTCGTCACGTCAAAGGCATCTGTATTTTACTTCTCGGGAGTATACGCAGAAGCACACGAGCGGCTGATTGCCATCCTCGTCCTAAAGAATGGGACAACTGCCATCATTTGTCCTGCCCTTGAAAAAGGAATTGTCGAAGCGAGTGACTGGTCAGGTGAAATCGTGACGTACATGGACCACGAGAATCCATGGGATAAAATCGTCAAGTTGTTCCTCGATAACCAAATCGTTCCTGAGCGTATCGGGATTGAAGGCGAGCATTTGACATTCAATCGTGTCGAGCAACTCCGCGCTGGTTTTGCCGGATTGTCGATTATCGATTTGACAGACGAACTCCAAACGTTGCGCATGATCAAATCACCGGATGAAGTACGTACAATGAAACGCGCCGCTGAACTTGCAGACATGGCAATCGAAGCAGGAATTCGTTCACTTCGTGAAGGCGTGACTGAGCTCGAAGTCATCGCGGACATTGAATATGCGATGAAACAACAAGGCGTTCGTGAAATGTCATTCGACACACTCGTATTGTTCGGTGAAAACAGCGCTGACCCTCACGGTGTACCAGGCAACAACCGTTTGAAGAAAGGCGATTTCGCCTTGTTCGACCTCGGTGTCGTCTGGCAAGGGTATTGCTCGGATATCACTCGAACGGTCGTCTTCGGTGAAGCGAGTACGAAACAACGTGAAATTTACGAAACGGTATTACAAGCAGAAGAAGCAGCGATCGAGATGGCGAACGTTGGCACGACGCTCGGAGCGATTGATATCGCAGCCCGTCAAGTCATCACGTCCGCTGGATACGGTGAGTACTTCACGCACCGTATCGGTCATGGAATCGGAATCGAAGTTCATGAACATCCATCGATGGCGGCGAACAATGACATGACAGCTCAAGTCGGGATGACGTTTACGGTCGAACCAGGTATTTATCTACCGGGCGTAGGTGGTGTCCGCATCGAAGATGACCTCGTCATGACAGAGAGCGGTCCGATTACGTTGACGAGCTATCCGAAAACACTTCAAGAGATTCAATAAGAAAAAGGTGGGGTCCAAGGACCTCACCTTTTTTCGCACTCTTCAATAGAACAATCGGAACATGACGTCGCGTTGCGGAACTTCATAACGTTCCATTTTTTCTAGAAATGTTCGTTTATCATAAGGGACAGCCCGCACATCAATCTGCATCCCGTTTTCCCCGTCTGACAAAATTGCGAACCGCGCAAGTTCATCTCGGGCGACACCGAGCGCACCTGGATTGACGTACCGCTTCTTCTCGTCTTGGAATAGGTGAACCGGGTGGTGATGCCCAAATAAGATGACATCCCCATCGTACTCTCCATACAACCGTTGCATGTTTTCAAGTGTCGGCTCTAGAATATCATGGAATGGTTCTTCGACGATGGTAGCTTGACGCTTTTCGCTCGGGATATGGTAATGGATGCCGAATGCCTTTTGACTAGCCAACTCACCCGTGATCGTTCGCGGAAGAGACTCAAGAACATCCACATATCTAGATTGAAGATGACGCGCGACCCACTCGTGATGCGGTCGCGTATGCGCATAACTTTCTGGATGGCCCTGTCCGGCTAACAGCGAGACGACTGCTTCATCGTGATTACCGGAAATCATGTGTGCCCCGCAGTCAATCAATTTCTCCATGACCGCGTTTGAGTCCGGCCCCATCGCAATCATGTCACCGAGTGACCAGATGATGTCGACCTGCTCTGTATCTAACGCATGAAGGACTGCCTCTAGCGCCTCTAGATTTCCGTGAACGTCAGTCACAACCCCAATCTTCATCGCTCTCCCCCTCACTTTCGATACTGATGCACCACGTTGACCCCGCCGGTCACATCGATGACGGCGCCCGTGATCATATCTGATTCCTCATGTAATAGGAAGGAAATGAGTCGTGCGATATCCTCTCCAGTTCCGTGTCGTCCGACTGGAGTCCCTTCATCGATTTCCGCCTCCTCGATACGCATCTCTTTTTGAGATCCGACGATGTTTCCTGGATTGACCATATTTGCCGTAATCCCAAAAGGCGCTTCCTCAAGAGCGACCGATTTCGTCAAACTGACGAGTGCCGTTTTCGCTGCCGCAAACGCTGAACGGTGAATCCATCCGGGAGCTGATGCACTTTCCGGAAACCCGTATGAGATGATGCGCCCGAAACGATTAAAGCGCATCGAAGGAATCGCGCGACGCATCAACCAAAACGAGGCAGACAGGTTACCTGTCACCACTTCATCCCACTCCTCATCCGTCAATTCGACGAGCGGTTTCCGTTCAAAAATGTATGGACCCGCATTTAGAATCAAGGCATTCGGTTCACCAAACCGCTCGACCGCTTCCTCATAGGCCGAGAGCAGCTGTTTGCGATCCGTCAATCCTGCCTCGATCATATGTATCCGCTCATGTTCCCAATCAATCGGATTCCGCTGTAGAATACTGACGTGCCATCCATCTTGCAAAAGACGCTCTGTCACGACACGGCCAATCCCTTTCGCACCAGAAGTAATCATTACATGTTTCATCGTCCAACCTCCTCCGCCTTATTTTACCCGTTCTTTCACGTGAATTCCAAACTTGGACATGTCGTGAACAATTCTATGAAAAAATTCACTCCTTTTCATGACGAAAAAGCGTGAAATTCGAAAGAAGTGGTATACTATATATGTAAGCCGAACGTATATTTCGAGCGAAAGGTTGGGATTTACATGGCAATTGTATACAAACACATTCTATCTGCCGTTGACGGCTCTAAAGAGGCGGAACGTGCATTTGAGACCGCAATCGATGTCGCCATTCGTAACGAAGGGAAACTGTATGTGGGTCACGTGATTGACACGCGTACATTCGCGACAGTTGAAGCCTACGATCGGACGATTACCGAACGCGCAGAAACGTATGCTAAAGAGTTACTCGAAGACTATGTGAACCGCGCGAAAGAACGTGGTGTGAAAGAAGTCGAGACCGTCATTGAATACGGTTCCCCAAAAGTGACAATCGCTAAAAAGATTGCTCCTAACCATGATATTGATCTTATTATTTGTGGCGCGACTGGGTTGAACGCTGTCGAACGCTTCTTTATCGGAAGTGTTTCAGAAAGCATCGTCCGCTATGCGAAGTGCGACGTGCTCATCGTCCGTCAATAATCGTTTATTCTCGAAAAAGGGGTCTTGCGCAATCGCAAGACCCCTTTTCTTTATTTACAACACCTTGACCGTAACCGTTTTACGACCGAATTGAATCGCCGCACTGTGCGAGTACATTAAGATATCGATTTTATTTCCTTTGATGGCGCCACCAGTATCTGCAGCCGTATACGTCCCTAACAGCTTGCTCCCTACGTATACTTGAACTTTCGTCCCAAGTGGAATGACACGCGGGTCGACCGCGATCACATTACGTTTTTGTGTACGAACGTTCCAACCGAGAGCCGTCTTCCCAGAACAGCCTTTGCAATAAGGTGTATACGCGGATGCTTTCATCGTGTACGTTTTACCGACAGATTGTTTCTTAGCTCCTGTTGTCGTGACATAACTTGTCGCAACCCATGCTTTTTTCTTTTTATAATAAACTTGTGTCCAGGCTCCTTTTGAACCTAAACGTTGCAATTTTTGACCTTTGTTTAACTTACCTAAGATTTTTGTACCCATTCGTGCATCTGAACGGATATTTAAATCGTTCACTTTACTGACGACATAAACTTTATTTGAAGAGGCAGCTTGCACTTGCGATTGTGGCAGGAAAAGCGTTGAAACTAAAATCGTAATTAGCATCATCCATCCTAACTTTTTAAGCATGCAATCGTTCCTCCCTTAGTTCAGATCGTGTCATCGATGAACTGTACATCGAATGTTTCGTCCAGATAACTATATGATGAAATATGTAGCAGTGCCGTTACACTTACGGTTCATTTAAATGTCACGAACGTTACAACTTGATGTCAAAACACCTGATTCTTTGCTTTTAATCGCATATTTGAAACGAAGTAGAGATATTTATATAAATAACCATCCAATATATGGTTATTTCATGACTCAAATGTTACAAAACGATATAAAACATGCATATAATGTTACAAAACGAAAATCATTTGTCCTATTCGTCCTCTAGCACGTTAGGAAAAAAGACTCAAAAAAAACCCACGTTACGCAAAGTAACGTGGGTTTAAGTGATCTTATGCGTGCTCTTCAACGAGGTTTGCAATGCGAACCGTATCGCGCGCGATGACCAATTCTTCATTCGTCGGGATGATGATGACCTTAACTGGTGAGTGTGGGTAGTTGATGAACAACTCTTTGCCTCGTGCACCGTTGTTAAGTGAAGGATCCCAGTAGACGCCCATGAATTCGAGACCACGGAGGATACGCTCACGGATGACATCCGAGTTTTCACCGACACCCGCCGTGAAGATGATGGCGTCGACACCATTCATTTCAGCGGCATATTGACCGATGTAACCGTGAATACGGTTTGAGAAGATTTTGAGAGATACTTCTGCACGGTGGTTTCCTTCTGCAGCCGCTTGCTCGATGTCACGTAAGTCACTTGAAATACCAGAGAGACCGTAAACACCAGACTCTTTGTTCATGACGTTCAAGACGTCCTCAGCAGACTTCCCTGTCTTTTGCATCAAGAATGGGATGAGCGCTGGGTCAAGCGAACCTGAGCGAGTTCCCATCGTAATTCCTTCAAGCGGTGTGAAGCCCATTGTCGTATCAATCGAACGACCACCTGCAACGGCTGCGATTGACGCACCGCTACCGAGGTGACATGAGATTAAACGCAAGTCTTCGAGCGGACGACCGAGAAGTTCTGATGCACGTTGTGTCACGTACTTGTGGCTAGTCCCGTGGAAACCATATTTACGAACACCGTGCTCTGTATAGTATTCATACGGAAGACTGTACAAGAAGTTCTCTTCTGGCATCGATTGATGGAATGCCGTGTCGAATACCGCAACTTGTGGAACGTTTGGCAAGATTGCTTGGAAAGCACGAATCCCAGTCAAGTTTGGTGGGATGTGAAGTGGTCCGAGCTCTGTGAAAGACTCGATGTTCTTCATGACTTCATCGTCGATCACAACCGAATCCGCATACAACTCTTTCCCGTGTAACACACGGTGACCTACGCCCGAAATCTCGTCAAACGATTGAATGATATCAAGTTCGATCAGTTTCTCTAACGTCAATTCAACCGCTTCTTTGTGCGTGTGAAGTGGTGTGACCACGTTGAACTTCTGTCCTTCACCGTACTTAATTGTAAAAATTGCATCTTCTTTCCCTACGCGCTCAACCAATCCGACTGCGAGCAACTCTTCCGTTGGCATCTCGAGTAACTGGAACTTGAGCGATGAACTACCAGCATTGACTGCCATAATTTTCGTCATGTCATACACCTCTTACCTTTCGTTTTAAACGCGTTTCTTTATCTGTTCAATTTAAAACCGATAACTGTATCATAATGAAGATACTTGATTTTGAATACCTTTTTCAAGTATTTTGTCTATTATTTTTGCGTTGTTTTGAACCAATCGTCAATCTGTTTCACTACATTGGCAACCGCTCGAACATCCGTGAACGACGGAAGCTCAACGAATAAGGCTTGTTTCGGACGTGTGACGCCTTCTCCCACTTTTTGCAGGAGCAACAAACTTTTCGCATAGCGTTCATCTTTGAACATCGTCGTCGGAAGTTGGATCACACCTTTGACAACCGCTTCACGGTCCATCCATTGTTTTAATTTCCCTTCATCATCCTGTTCAAACAAATTGTTCGGAATGACGAACAATCCGTGTCCACCTGGTTTCGTATGACGGATTGCCTGTTCCATCATCAAGAAATGAGAATAGGCATGCCCTTCATTACGTTTCATGTCGTATTCGGCCGCGACTTCATCATTTGGGTAGTAACCGATCGGTAAATCCGCAAGTGACAAATCACTCGGTTCGACAAACAACGGGGCGAGCGCGTCTTGATGGAAATATGAAACCGGCTCTCCTAATAAATTGCTAATCGAATAAGAGAGACGAAGCAACAATTCATCGACTTCGACCGCTTGTGCCGTCGCTTCTTTCAATTGCGAGAGGACCGCATGTGTCAACGTGCCTGTGCCGCTCCCAAGATTGAGAATCGTCGCACCATCTTTGAGGAGCTTCGTTGCCAAGTAGCCCATGAACAAACTGACCGCATCCGGAGTCGGTTGGTTGTTCGGTGGGAGTTGCGTCGTTTCTTCAAGCACAAGTAGACTGACAGCTTTCCGCACGTCATCCATCTTCTCATTTTCGATGTCGACATGGTCAAACACTTGCACGAGTGCCTCAATCGGTAATACATCAAGGTCGTTGACAAGTTTTTTCGCTTCTTTCTTCCAATCACGATACAGTTGTTCAAAACGTTCCATTTTCGTTCATCCTTTCCATACAAAACCGGCCCCCATAAGAGGACCGGTCGGTTCACGTACTAGTGTAAGCTATTTTAATCAATTTCGCCAAACGAATCAATTCGCTTGTTCGAATGCCTGAAGCGCTGCTTCAAAATCAACTTCGTCTGTCATTTCATCCATATATTGAACGTACTGGACGACGCCGTTTGAATCGACGACGAACACAGAACGAGCGAGGAGACGCATTTCTTCAATTAATACGCCATACGCTTTCGCAAATGATAGATCACGGTGATCAGAGAGCGTGACCACGTTGTCAAGACCTGAAGCCGAGCACCAACGACGTTGTGCAAATGGGAGGTCGTTCGACACAGTCAAGACCGTTCCGCCAAGTGATGATGCTTTCTCATTGAATTCACGCGTTTGTGCGTCACATACGCCTGTATCAATTGAAGGAATGACACTGATCAATTTTTTCCCCGGATAGCTTGCTAATGTCACCTCTTCTAAAGCTGTCGTCAACACTCGGAAGTCAGGAGCTTGGTCTCCCACTTTCACTGGATTTCCTTGTAATGTCACGTTGTTCCCTTTAAATGTTGGCATGAACTCATCCCCTTTGTTGTAGTTACCTTCTCATCATATCGATGAAATTGAGCCTTTGACAAACTTCCTGCTTTTGGCTCTGTTTCAGTTTTCCCTATATTGGTTGAAGGAAACACGTTATAATAAGGTTGACACCATTGACAAAGGGGATGACTCAGATGAGAAATAACGTCTATTTGTACCATCGTAACGTCAACGAATTCACTAAAGAAGTGAAGAAGCTAAAAGAAATCGGGGAAAAACACGGGTTTAACATCGTCAATCAACCAGAAGATGCGAATATTATCGCTGCGGTTGGTGGAGACGGTGCCTTTTTACAGGCTGTCCGCTATACAGGCTTTCGTCAGGATGCCATCTATGTCGGATTCGGACGCGGATTGAACGAGTTTTATTGTGACTTTGACATACATAAACTCGATGAAGTCGACCGCCTCTTCTCGGACAACTCGACGCGAATCGAAGAAGGTCTCGAAGTACGCAAATATCCACTTCTCTCCGCATCAATCAACGAATCGACACCGCTTCTTTGTTTAAATGAAGCTTCTATTAAATCGAGTATCATCAAATCACTCGCGATCGAGGTATATATCGACGACTTGCACTTTGAGACATTCCGTGGGGACGGAATGGTCGTGTCGACCCCGACCGGTTCGACCGCTTATAACAAATCGTTGAGCGGCGCGGTCGTCGACCCACTCATCCCATGTATGCAAGTCAGCGAGATCGCTTCGGTCAACAACAACCGTTACCGCACACTCGGCTCTTCGTTTATCGTACACGAATCGCGCAAGCTATCGCTTCGCATCGTTGAAGACGGAAACGACTACCCGATCATCGGTATGGATAATGAAGCACTCAGTTTAAAGTACACAGACCGGATCGACATCGAACTTTCTGACAAAGTCATCAAGACCGTCAAACTTCGCACGAACTCGTTCTGGCATAAAGTACAACGTTCATTCTTCTAATCAAGAAGAGGAGCCGGTTGATCCTAACTCGGATCAATTGGCTCCTCTTTTATTTACGATGTGACGACTTCCGCCTCATATACCGGTTTTCCTTCGACGACCGTCATGGCTAAACGATTGTGAAGAATGTCCTCCCCTTGTAATTGGAAGAAGTCCTCGTCCCACACGGTGAAGTTTGCGTTGTAACTTTGAATCAATAACCCGTTTCTTCCGTGTGTACCGGTGGCGACATGAGGTGAATACGTAAAGCTGCGAAGCGCCTCGTACATCGATAGACGCTCACTCGGATTTAACGTGCTCGAACCCTTAAACGACTGTCTCGCTACCGCTCCGAACAACCCTTTCCGAACATCGACGGATGAAATCGGGGCATCACTTCCCCCTAACAATAATGCTCCCGTATCAAGAATTGACTTGAAGCGATACACATCATGAACACGTTCATTCCCTAACCGTTCAACCAACATATCTAAGTCGTCAGAAAGAAAGACCGGTTGCGCATCGATTAGAACAGGCAGGGATTTGATACGCTTGATCAAGGAATCGTTCAATAAGGAAGCGTGGATAATGCGGTCCCGCGTTCCTTTTTTAGCTGGATATTTCTCAAGCAGACTGACAAACTGTTCGACGGCCGCATCCCCAATCACGTGAGCCGCGACGTTCATTCCGTACGTACGCGCCTTTTTCACGAGTGCTTCCAGATGATCCGGTCGGTGCACTTCAATCCCTCGCTGAGCCCGGTCATCGGCATACGGTGCTGAGAGCAGCGCTGTCCGTCCACCGAACGAGCCGTCTACGAACAGTTTCATCGCCCCAAAGTCAAACCGTTTTCGTTTTGTCATCGCATCATGTTGAATGACACGGTCCACCACTTGTTCATGAACGAGAAGATGCGCTTGGAATGGCAATTCATCTAGCACGTCCTCATACGCTTGAATCGTCTCTAACGGGTCACCATGATAAAACAAGTCCTCGGTGTGGGCACCGACAATCCCGTGTGCGAACAACGAATCGATGGCACGTCGGAGTGAGGCAGCATTTTTCTTTCGATTCCCACTCAATTCTTTATATAAGAGGTCGAGCGCGGCATCATATAAGACACCGTTCAACTTCCCTTCCTCATCCCGCCCGAGCTTCCCGCCTTCGATGACCGTGTGATGAATCAAGCCGAGGCGCTCGAGTCCTTTCGAGTTCACGACCGCCACATGACGGCAGACACGCTTCAAGACGACGGGACGATCCGAAATGACTTCATCAATCATGTCTCGCGTCGGCATTTCACCCAGTAATCGATCATCAAATCCTTCTGCGACCACCCATTCATCATCTGACCCTTGTTGTTTCATCGTCTCAAGTAATTCTCGAAGGTTGGTCGCCTCGCTTGCATCGACACGGTCTAGCGCTTCCCCGTAACCGACAAGGTGAATGTGCGAGTCTGTGAAAGCAGGATAGACACTCTTTCCTTCTAAGTTCACAATCTCTTCAATCCGACCGGCGTATGTACGACGGAGATGGCCTTCTTCGCCCATTTTTAAGATTCGTCCATGCTCCACAAACATGGCCCGCATCATTTCACCCGGTTTATTCAACGTATAGATGTTCCCATTAACCCATAACGTACCCATCTGACGATTCCTCCTTGATTGAAAAAAGATTGACGTCTACGTTTTTCCCGTTTCCGTCAATCTTCATGCATCGTTTATTTTTTTAGCAGTTCTTGCTGTTCTAACCCTTGATCGACGCGTCGACGAATCTCATGCGCCCCATCTTCTTCGAAGCGGCCGAGCACACGCTCACCGATTTCAACGGCAGTACCATATTCCCCGTGTAGAAACTTGTTCTCCGCAAGCGTCAAAGCGATGTGCACTTCGTTGTCACGACGACGGAATCGGTTGGCGTATTGTAACAACTGTTCAGCATACGTCACTTGACGAATCAGCGCATGGACACGGTCGCGGAAGTGATCCATCATTTCTTCTACATCATGACTGAGCCCGACGATATAAGTCATATTGAATGGCGCTTTATCGAACTGTTCATCTAGAGACTGGACGCCTTTTTGAAGTTGACGTAAGTCGTTGGATAAATCGTTCGGGACGACAGGCATCGCGCTTTTCGCAAGAAGACGGCGGTGCGCAGACAATTCTTTCTTCCACGTTTCGAGCTTATGTCGTACTTCGAGTTCTTCTTTTCGTAACGAATTCGTGTCCTCGACGAATCGCTCATGCATGGCATTGAATTGATCGAGCGAACGTTTCGCTTCTTGGACTTTCGATTTAATCATGCTATACGGCAACATTTGAGCGACAAGGGCTTGCTCGATATCGAGTACGTTCGCCGTAAGCGTCGTCCGTTCGCGTTCTAACTGTTCAAACTCTTCGCCGACGCGAGCGTTAATCTCATAGTTACTGACGAGTCGAGACATTTCTGTTTGCAGGTTGCCCATGATTTCGGAAGACTGACGTTCACGCTCCTGAATCGTCGCAAATTCTTTCTTCACATATTGGCGTGCATCGACTTCCGTCCGGAACGCTTCAAACAGCTGGTCGATATCGGAACTCAACTGTTGCATATCCTCTTCGAAATGATCGAATTCCAATCGTTCGATGCGAGCCATCAGTTCCTCACGACGTTCTTCCGCTTGATCGATTTCTTCCATTAATCCGAGTGGTTCGAGCGCATACCCGTCCATCTGCATTTCTTTATGTCCAGCCCGTAACTGTTGAAGTTGTTGTTTCAACTCCACTTGGACCGTACGTACGAATTGCGGAATGATCCGAATCAATTCACGGATATGACCGACTTGGTCCGATAAGGCTTGTCCAGTCTCGAACGCCTCAGAGACTTGACCGACTTGTTTCAAATTGATCATTTCACTGCGCTTCGCCTCAGCGGCAGCAATCTCTTGCTCGACAAGCGTATATGTCGGTCCGAACGCATGATTTTGCGAATTCAATGTTTTGCGGAACTGATACAATTCTTTCTCGTCTTGCTTCACGATGTCCATAAGCGAAGTGTGGTGTGCCGTGAACTCATCCATCTCATCGAGCATGGCGTGTACCATCGTCTCGAGTTCTTCGATAAGTTGTTCTGTCGCATTCAAGTCCGCCTTTGCTTTCATGAAGCGATATTTGTCCAAGTCTTCCTCGGCTCGATATAACGCTTCATCGATTTGACCTGCATGCACACTGACCAACTCATCCCAAGACTGATGCCAACGATCGAACTTTTCTTTCGTTTCCCCTTCCATTGGCCATTGCTTGAACTTCTGAAGTTCAACCGGAATGCTCGCGCTGAGCACACTCTGTTTTCTCATATCTAAGTCATCGATTTTTTGGTAAAAATTCCTTCGAATGAGCATACTCCCCAACATGCCGCCTAATACGACGACGATGATTCCAATGATTAACCCATAAATTCCGTAATCCATCTTTGTCACAACCTCCAAGCCGCTTTCGTGGACTTATGTACCTTATATAAAAAAGAAGTATTTTATAAGAATAGATATACCTAATCATATTATAGAACCAATGATTTGCATAGGTTTTCCAATGGTTTCAGTGGAGATTGTTCATTTTTTCTGAACTTTCACGCAAGACAAATCCGAATTTTGCGTGTACCATAATGCTAAATTCTAAAAAGAAGAAAGATGGAGGGGATTCAATATGTTCCAAACAACATCCTATTCAGGTGATTTAGCTGCCGGTTACGATCTATTAAATAAACAACTCGCTGCTCTATTAGAAGGCGAAACAAATGCGGTCGCCAACCTTGCCAACGCAAGTGCTTTACTGAACCAATTTTTAAATCGAATCAACTGGGTCGGCTTTTATGTGACAGACTCTGAGGATAGCCTCATTCTCGGTCCTTTCCAAGGTCTTCCAGCTTGTGTGCATATCGCGTTCGGAAAAGGCGTTTGTGGAACAGCGGCGTCTACACAGGAAACGCAGCTCGTCGCTGACGTTCATCAATTCCCAGGACATATCGCATGCGACGCGGCTTCAAACTCTGAAATCGTTGTACCACTCGTTCGAGATGGAAAGACAATCGGTGTACTCGATATCGACAGTCCAGAATTCGATCGTTTCTCCGAAGTCGATCGTGTTGGACTCGAACGTTTTTGTGAGACGCTACTTCGCTTTATTTGATTGACAAGCATTTACTTTCATCGTATACTCATCTTTGTGCATGAAATGACGATAGCAGTCATAGACAAACGTATCCACCTTTCGGGCCTCGACTTAGTCGGAGGGGCATCTCGTAGCTTCGCTATCAAGTGAAGGTGCTTGCACCTTGAAAGGGGCGTTACTCGTCTTTGACACCGTTGTTCTTTTGTGCAAAATACATGAACAACAAGGAGGAGTCCAATCATGGCTCGTTACACAGGTCCAGCTTGGAAACTCTCGCGTCGCTTAGGCATCTCGCTTAGCGAAACGGGTAAAGAATTAGTAAAACGTCCTTACGCACCAGGTCAACACGGAAATGGTCGTAAGAAAATCTCAGAATACGGTCTTCAGCTTCAAGCGAAGCAAGCACTTCGTCACATGTACGGAGTGAACGAGAAGCAATTCCGCCGCATCTTCAACGATGCTGGTAAAATGCCAGGCATCCACGGTGAGAACTTCATGTTCTTGCTCGAATCACGCCTTGACAACCTCGTTTACCGTTTCGGCCTCGCTCGCACACGTCGTGGAGCACGCCAACTCGTCAACCACGGTCACATCACAGTTGACGGATCACGCGTAGACATCGCGTCTTACCGCGTAAAACCAGGTCAAGTTATCGCAGTTCGCGAAAAGTCGAAAAACGTGAAAGCAATCGCTGAAGCTCTTGAAGTAGCACCAGCTACAAAAGACTTCGTATCGTTTGACGCTGAGAAACTCGAAGGTACATTCGTACGTCTCCCAGAACGCGCTGAACTTAACGACCAAATCAAAGAGCAACTCATCGTCGAGTACTACTCACGTTAATGCTTTTAATCCCCTTCTTTGCGAAGGGGATTTTTTATTTCTTCAGAATTTCTTGTCGAATGCGTCCCATCTGCGTATCAAGAGCATCGGCCATCCGTGACGCTTCAATGAGTTCTTCTTTCGACGACTCCGGTACCTCGTGCTGATATTTATATTGAAGCTTATGTTCCGTCGCCGCCCAAAAATCCATGGCAAGCGTACGAATTTGAATTTCAGCCGGTACCCAGATGATCCGCTCGGCCAAGTAGACTTTTGTCTTCACGATCAGATGTAAACTCCGATACCCGCTCGGCTTCGGATGTTCGATGTAATCTTTGATTTCGATGATGTCCAAATCATCCCGTGCCTCTAAATGACGCAAGATCTCATAAATGTCATCACGGAAGCTCGTGACAATCCGAATCCCCGCCACATCATGGACGTGTTCCCAAAGTGCAGACACCTCTAGAGGTAAGTCTTTCCGCTTCATTTTACGCACGATGGACGGTAACGTCTTCATTCTCGTCTTTACGTGTTCAATCGGTGAATAACCGAGTCGCGTCTGCCAATCCAAGTCAATGATCCCGAGATCGCTCTCGAGTTCCGTGATCGCCATTTCATAATATCGAAAGTGTTCACGCCATTGATGGAATTGGTCGCCGAAAAATTCTTCAATCTCCATCGTCATCCCTCCTATCTCCTCATTTTATCAAATCCGAATAACATAGAATGTACAAAAAACGTCCATTCCCCAACAAATGAGGAACGGACGTGATGATTATACGTGACGAATCACAAAGTATTTTTTCTTACCGCGACGAATGATTGTGAATTCACCGAGCGTGTCTTCGCGCGTGACGACTTTATCAAGCGCTTGTTCGCGTTCGCCGTTCAAGTAAATCGCTCCGTTCGTCACATCTTCACGTGCCTGACGTTTCGATGGTGAGATCTTCGCCTCGACGAGGAGGTCGACGATGTTGCGCTCGCCGTCAAGCTCGAATTGCGGCATTCCTTTGAAAGCATCTTCCATGTCTTCTGGTTGAAGCGACGTCAAATCTCCGCTAAAGAATGCTGTCGTGATGCGTTCCGCTTGTTCAAGTCCTGCTTCACCATGGACGAGCTTCGTCATCTCTTCTGCGAGACGGCGCTGCGCCACACGCTTCTCAGGTGCTTCTGCCACTTCAGTTGCAAGTGCTTCAATCTCTTCATGCGACATGAATGTGAAGTATTTGATGAACTTGATGACATCTGCATCGTCGACGTTGATCCAGAACTGGTAGAACTCGTATGGCGACGTCTTGTCAGCGTCTAACCAGACCGCACCGCCGGCTGTCTTCCCGAACTTCTGTCCGTCCGACTTTGTGACGAGCGGAACCGTAAGGCCGAACGCTTTTTCTGAATGGCCGAAGCGACGAATCAATTCAAGGCCTGCCGTGATGTTCCCCCATTGGTCACTTCCACCGACTTGAAGACGACATTTCTCTGTCTCGTATAGTTTCAAGAAGTCGTAAGATTGGAGCAACATGTATGAGAATTCTGTGTACGAGATCCCGTTCTCCATGCGTGAATCGACGGAATCTTTTGCAAGCATGTAACTGATTGGGAAGTGCTTCCCGATGTCGCGAAGGAAATCGATGATTGACATCTCTTCCGTCCATTCGTAGTTGTTGCGAATCGTGATCGGGTTCTCCCCTTCAAGTGGAAGGAATCGGCTCAACTGATCTTTGATGCGGTCCGAGAAGAGTTTGACCGTATCTAACGTGTTCAATGAACGTTCATCCGAACGACCTGACGGGTCTCCAATCATACCTGTCGCCCCACCGACGAGCGCGATGACCTGGTGACCTGCTTGTTGGAAACGTTTCAGCGTCAAAATCGGAAGCAAGTGCCCGATATGAAGCGAGTCAGCTGTCGGGTCAAATCCCGTGTACAACGTCGTTGGTTGTTTCAGTTGTTCTTTCAATCCTTCTTCATCTGTCATTTGGTTGACAAGCCCTCGAAACTCTAAGTCTTTTAATAGTTCCATCTGTTCCACTCCTTCAATTGACATAAAAAA
>NZ_JAPEHX010000040.1:0-28430 GCF_028823655.1 Exiguobacterium sp. B2(2022)
CGATGAAGCTGTTCTCTTCAGGCGAACCGACCGAGAGTTTCGCGACGCTCGGCGATAATCTCGAACCAATCAGAAGGAAATAGGCCATTTTTTCGCGATGACTTTCCACAAATTGAAACTGTTTGAGGGTTTCAAACTGCTCAATTTGACGGACTCGCTCTTTGAACTCCTCTTGCCAATCGTCAAAGCATAGGTCGAGCAATTGTGAGAACGTTGATTTATCGAGTAGTTGTTCAATCGTCCGATACACATACAACGTGATCGTTTGGAAATGACCGTTAAACCGATAGCCTTCTTTTCTCGTATAAGAGAAATCGAGACCGAATTGTGCAGCCTTTTTCTTGATCGTATTTAAACTTTCTTGAACGGTATATTTGGACACATCTAACAAATGTTGAAAGTGAAAACTTGAGAGAAACTCTTCTTGTGTCATGGCATAGAGCGTGATGACAAGCTCACGTTCTTCTTCTGACCAAACTAATTCCGCACGTTCCACTTGCTCAATCAATGCTTCTGTCACTGTCAATTCAATTTTTGCTCCATCCACCTTCAGATTGGATAGACCAGAACCATCAAGCCATTCCTGAATACGCTCTAGTTCATATTCGATTGTCCGACGAGAATACGGGAGCATCATCGTTAACGTTTCAATGGTCATCTGCTTTTCATGCAGGATGACATTTAATATTCGTTTACTTTTTTCATTCAATTGCATGGTAGAGGCCTCCTACACCTGTAGTATAAAACGAATCGACCCTAAAAATGTAAGCGGTTACGACAGACTTTTCGGAGACACTTCCACAAACTTCTGTCTGAACATGAACACAAAGAAAAGAGATGAACGAATCGTTTTCCATTCGTTCATCTCTATTTCGGTTAAGAAGTCGGTGCAACCGGATTGCGGCGATAAATTGTGATTCCGCCATGCTTGGCTTCGCCCACAACTTGGAAGAGCCAGCCTTTCTGAATCAAAATCGTACGAGCTTTCAAAAAATCTTCTCGGGGCACCTGGACTTCGTCCACTTCTTGATCAAGCAATTGTTGGAACTTCATTTCCCAATCAGTCATGTCCATTCTCCTCACGTGCGTCTTCTTCTCGAATCCATTCGAACAAACGTGACCCAGAATTCAATCGATTTGTCGCATCCCATAACTCGGTCGGGACGACGTGACCGGCATCGATGGTCTCATCTCCTGCAAAGACGACACGTTCATTCGTCATCTTTTCAAGATAGTCGAGCGCAAACGATAAGATTGACGTCTCTGAGACGTGCCCACTTCCCTGCAAGGCAAAATCGTATGACTCGTCTCGTTGATTATTCACGAGTAACGTTCGTCCCCCGTCAAGTAACGCCATCGGAGGGACGGCATCAACGTGGAAAACTTCATACGAGCGATACGTTTCCTCATCATAAGCTAACAACGGAACGAATTGACGTTGACCCGTCCATTTTTTCAATTGGAATAAAATCTTCATGGAAGTGAACCACGTGGCCCCCTCCATTTTCTTCTCTACTAAAATCGTAGGTATCGACGCTTCATCCGCTTCTTTCTTTTGAACAAATAACCACTTCTCTACATCTACAACGACGATCAAACCGTTTTCCTCCTTATAATCCATTCAGATAAGGCGATCATAGTCAACGCGACGAGCCAGCCTCCAATCACATCACTAAAGTAATGGACGTTCAAGACGACTCGACTGAGCGACACCGCAAGGACGAGGCACACAAGTAGGATGATAGCGAATGTTGACTGTCTCTTGCGATATAAGACATAAGCCATTAATCCATATAACGCCAGCGATCCTGATGCATGTCCACTCGGAAAGCTATATGTCGTCGCATCGAGGGACGCATCAATAAGCGGGCGATCGATTCCGTAAACGAGCTTTAGCACTTGTGTGAAAAGAAGAGTCCCGATCCCAACGAGCGCGAGTCGCCATGCCTCGACGCGGTTACCGCGCCAAAACCAAAATAATAAACCTAGAATTGAGAGCCCGACTATGACTTGAGCGCTCCCTAATTCTGTGACGTATGCAAATACACGATCGGGTAACGGCTGTAACAACTCATACACGAACGTATTCATAGGGCCGACTGCTCCCAAAACGACAAACACCGACACGATCACATATGCAATCGTCCCGGTGATGACCACCTGCATCGGTGTCAACTTCATCAATACAACCCTTTTCGTTCACGCATCTCTTCTTCTCCGAAGTCGATCATATCACGAAGACGGTGTGCCAATCGTCCAGACGCGTTCGCTGCAATCGCGCCGACGAGGTCGTCCATGAACGTATGCACTTGCCCGTCATCCATTTTCGTATCAAGTTGTTTGATGATGCCGATCTTAGCCTTGTCTAAGTACCCGAACGTCGTTACGGCAATCGAACCATATGTGTTCACGGCACCAATCGCAATCGTTTCATCCACTCCAAATAAACCTTCGTCAGATGCAATGATAGACAAAAGCGGTTCAGACAGTTGCCCCTTCTCCGCCAACATGTCGAGTTCCGATCCAACGAGAATGGCGTGTTGCAATTCGCGTTTATCGAGAACCGCCTCGACGGAATCCATGCAATCTTTCAACGAAAGATGCGGCGAGTAAGGCGCCTGCATTTGATAAACGATTTCGGCAATCGATTCAATCGTGACGCCGCGCTCGAGCGGCGCCTGCATTTGATAAACGATTTCGGCAATCGATTCAATCGTGACGCCGCGCTCGAGCAGGCGAGCACGAGCTGCTTCACGGACATCTCGTGAGTGTGGTACGTGTTTCATAATAGGCGCAGGATTAAAATCCCGCTTCACATCCCTTCGTTCAGAGAGTCATCATCTCTCTAGTTAATATAACCATTATACTGAAAAATCGAAAAAAGACGAACCCTGCTTTGACTTCCCTCATTAAATCGGTCATCATAAACATGTAGGTTAAACGATTAAAGGGGGAAGAGGAATGAAGATTGGGGTAGTCTTATTTCCGTCTAAACAAGTGCAAGATTTTGCGAACTCTTATCGAAAACGGTATGACACAAAATATGCGTTGATTTCACCTCACGTGACCATCAAGGAACGGACGGAGGTGTCCGAAAAAGACTTGCCAAAAGTACTGGAGTACTTGCAACAAGTCGCGGATTCGACTAAACCGATTCAGTTAAAAGTCGATGGTGTCCGCTCTTTTGCGCCGACGAACAACGTGCTGTATTTGAAAGTGTTGCCGACACGTGAACTGTCTGCTCTGCAGCAGCGACTTCACGAAGACGTGCTCGGTCAGGCACCAAAATATGAATTCTTGCCACATATCACAATCGGTCAAGATCTGACCGATGCCGAACTGTTTGACGTCCTCGAACGGATGCGGATGGAGCAAGTTCATTTCGAAGAGACGATCACTCGGATGGCTGTCATGTACGAACTCGAAAATGAAACATGGAACGTCTATGAGACGTTCCGTTTCCGAGGCTAATCTTATATGCTCCGGTCGACAAAACGACCGGGGTTTTTTTCTTGCTCTTCTTCTAACCATTCTTCCCGTCGAGGTCGGATGCGTTGGACGCGTTTGATCCGCGTCACCGGTTCGATACTGGCTCGACCTGAAGGCTGGACTTGGCGGTTGACGTACTGAACGACAGTAAAATCAATCTGATAAGGACCCATGATCTGACCTCCTTCATAGGTACTTACCCCATTCAACCGCTAGATAATACAAAAATGGCGCATCACTGCGCCATTTCCCAAACTTATAAAATATGGTATCCGCTATCGACGTGAATGACTTCACCCGTGACGCCGCTCCCCATTCCCGAGAGAAGGAAGAGTCCTGTCGATGCAACTTCTTCTGCAGAGACGTTTCGACGTAACGGCGCTTTTTGTTCAAGCTCCGAGAGGATACTGTTAAAGTCGCCTACCCCTTTAGCCGACAAGGTACGAATCGGACCAGCCGAGATTGCATTGACGCGAACACCGTGCGGACCGTACTCGTTTGCCAAGTATTTGACACTTGAGTCAAGCGCCGCTTTTGCGACACCCATCAAGTTATAGTTTGGAACGACGCGCTCCCCACCGAGGTATGTCAACGTGATCACCGAGGCATCTGATGCGAAATATGGTTTCGCCGCTTTCACGACAGCCGTCAAACTGTACGCCGAGATGTCTAACGCCTGCGCGAATTGTCCACGTGTCATTTCCGAGAATTCGCCGCGAAGCGCTTCTTTATCCGCAAACGCGATCGAGTGGGCAATCCCTTGAATCTCCCCTGCTTGTTCATGGATTGAACGGAATGTCGTTTCAATCGCTTCGTCATTTGTTACGTCACACTCGAGCAAAATCGCTTCTTGTTTCAACTCGCTCGCAAGTGATTCAAGACTTGACTTGAAACGTTCTGCCGCATACGTTAATACAAGCTTCGCTCCCGCTTCATCAAGTGTTTTGGCAATCGCCCATGCGATGGAACGCTTGTTGGCAATCCCCATGACGACATAAGTTTTATTCGTTAACGTTGGAAAAATTGACATCATAAACTCCCCTTTTTAGTACCTGGTGATAATATCTGTTCTCAGATTACAGAAAGGTTTCTGTTTTGTCAACCGGCTCGTTTCGTATTGCGATTTTTTTAAGTTGCGGTAAGATAAAATACGTATAGAAAGGGTGACTCGACTCCATTATGAACCGTATTCAATCATATTTTAAAAGTTTAGACACGACGCTGTTGACCATCGTCTTCCTATTGATGATCATCAGCCTCGGTGCAATCTATACGGCACAACCGATGTTGCCGACCCGACTTCAACATATCAACTTCGCTCTCGAACAGGGTATTCGGTACGTCATCGGCTTTTTCGCGATGTTTGCCATCATGACAATCGAGTACGAGCAGCTCCGAAAAATCCATTGGTACTTATATGCATTCGGTCTCCTTTTGCTCGTCGGACTCATTCCGCTCCGCGACACGACACTCGTCCCGAACATCAACGGAGCGTATGGATGGTATAACGTACCGGGATTCAGTTTCCAACCGGCAGAGTTCATGAAGTTGTTCCTTCTCATTTCAATGTCGACGATTGTTTATGACCACAACAAGCGATACGGCTCATCTCAACTCGACACGTGGCTGTTAGTCAAATTGGTGTTAGTCGCCATTCCGCCACTCGGTCTGATTGTAACGCAACCGGATTTAGGGACTGGACTCGTCTTGATGACGATGCTCGGCGCAATCATCATCGTCTCCGGTATCGGCTGGAAATGGTTACTCGGTCTGTTCAGCGCAGCTGCTCTGATCATTGGAACCTTCATGTATTTGTTCTTCTCTCATTTCGAAGTGCTACAGGCGTTCGTACCAGGTCACGCCCTGAACCGATTCCAGGCATGGATTTATCCTTATGAGTATTCGGACGACTTGGCGTTCCAGCTGATCAAATCATTGCAGGCGATCGGGTCTGGTCAAATGTTCGGGGCAGGATATGGACAAGGACTCGTCTATCTACCGGAATCACAGACAGACTTCATCTTTGCCGTCATCGCCGAGCATTACGGGTTCATCGGCGCGGCACTCGTGATCATCGTCTTCTTCTTGTTCCTCTATCGCATGATTCATATCGCACTTGAATCAAGCAGCGCGTTCGGAAGTTACATCGTCACTGGCGTCATCGCGATGTTCACGTTCCAAGTGTTCCAAAACATCGGGATGACGATTGGTGTGTTGCCGATTACCGGACTCACCCTTCCGTTCGTCAGTTACGGAGGAACGGGGATCATCATGAACATGATTGCCATCGGTCTCGTCATGAACGTAGCCTCTAAATCAAAAACCTATATGTTTGATGACGATTGAAAAATCCCTTCAAGGCTTTTATGACCTTGAAGGGATTTTGTTATAGATATTGAAAATCTTCCGGGATTGGTGCTTCAATCATCACTTCTTTTCCTGTTATCGGATGAATAAAGCGCGCAGAGGCGCTGTGAAGGGCGTGACGTGACATTCGACCCGCTCCCCCATACATCGAGTCCCCAATCAGCGGATGACCGATATGACGCAAATGAACGCGAATTTGATGGGTACGTCCTGTCTCGAGTCGAATCGTCAACAACGAGTCGCTACCAAACTGCTGACAATCGACTATGTGTGTGACGGCTCGCTGTCCGTCTTCAGTAATAATTCGTTCCATGATGGAATTCTCGGCACGCCCAATCGGTGCATCGATCGTTTGGATAGGGACTTCCCCTTCCACAAGTGCCACATAAGAACGTGTGAGCGCATTGGCTTTCTGGAGTTCACTAAACCGATGGTGAATGAATCCGTACTTCGCAAATAAGACGACACCGCTCGTATCGCGATCGAGTCGATTGATCACATGAATCGCAGAGGTCAAACCGATTTGTCGATAGTAACCGAGTACGGCGTTTGCGAGTGTGTCGGCCGGATGCAGTCGTGATGGGATTGTCGCAATCCCAGCCGGTTTATCAACTGCCAGCACCGTCTCATCCTCATACAAAATGTGAATCGGTCTATCCGAGATTGCCATATCTGTCGAAGGAGACTCGGGTGGGAAGCGTACGACTACTTCATCTCCTGGCTCGAGAACGTGCCGAACCGTACGATGGTTCCCGTTCACCTCGATTTCCCCTTCATGTTTTACGAGCGTGAGCATCTTTCGAGAGATTCCGAGGTCCTGCATTAAAAAGTCGCGCAGTGGAATAGCCTTCTCCACAACGCGACGAATGATAAATCCTTGCATTCGTTACTTTCCTTCCTCAATGAACGATTCGCGTACACGCCGCCAAAATGGGAACGGGCGGAAACGAGCGAACGTCACTTTTTCTTTTGCGACCGCGCAACGAATCGACACGACGTCTGACCAAGATAACGCTTCTTGATGGTCAAACGCCAATTCGAATTCCGTTTTCGTATGCGGTTTGATTTTCACTTGATGATGTTTCGGCAAGAGGAGCGGCGCCCCAATCGTTCGATAAACCAGATTATTGATAGAAGCCATTTCCGTCACTTGGATTGCTTCAATCGATGGATGGACAATTGCACCACCGAGCGCTTTGTTGTAGGCAGTCGAACCAGAAGGGGTCGAGATACACAGTCCATCACCACGGAACGTTTCAAAATAATCATCGCGGATCGACAAATCACAGACGAGCGTCCGCTTATAGTTTTTGATCGTACAATCGTTCATCGCCAATTGACGATCGGTCTTTCCGTTCTCGTAATCGATCAGAACTTCGACGAGCGGGTATGAGACCGGTTCGAACGACTCACTCGTGATCATTTCCGTCAGTTCATCCAATTCATCCGGTTGCCAATCCGCATAAAAACCGAGGTGTCCGGTATGGATGCCGACGAGAAGCGTTTCATCGAGACGGTCAATATACTTATGGAACGCTTGTAGCATCGTCCCGTCCCCACCGACTGACACGACGATGCGTGGCTCTTCCGATAACGTATGCCCAGCGGCTTCAAGTTTTTCAGTCAGTTCCTGGGCGATTTCCGCTGATCGCGCATCTCCCCTCGATACAATCGCAAACTGCATATCGATTTCCCCCTAGTCCTCGTCTGTTTTCACATTCATCTCTTTATCCCGAAACACTTGCTGCGCATCTTGAATCTCGACACGAAGTTGACTCATCTCTGCATCGAGAAGAAATGCCGCCTCAGCTGCACGTCTCAATCGTTCTTGTACTTCAAGAGGCATATCGCCATCATATTTATAATTCAAAGAATGCTCGATCGTTGCCCAAAAGTTCATCGCAAGGGTACGAATTTGCACTTCGACAAGTGTCGGAATCTCCCCATGAATCGTCTGGACCGGATATTCGATAATGACATGATACGACCGATAGCCGGAATCTTTCTGATGCGTAATATAATTGCGTTCTTCCACTATTTTAAAATCTGTCCGACGATGAAGCAAATCCAAGACGTGAACGATATCATCGACAAACTGGCACATGATTCGTAATCCAGCAATATCTTGCATGTCGGTCGCCAGCTCATGATCCGCAATATTTTTTCGCTTTGCTTTTTCAAGAATGCTCCCGACCGGCTTGACCCGACCTGTGACAAATTCAATCGGAGAGTGGTCATTTTGCGACTTGAATTGCTTACGAACGGCTTTTAACTTTACTTTCAACTCGTCTACCGCGATTTGATACGGTACTAAAAACTGATCCCAGTTCACTGATTGCATACGCTGTCACCACTTTCGTTCTTTTCCGGAAAAAACGCGTCCTTTCCGTATGTATCCGTTTGTATGGTATCATAAACGAACAATTGTTCATAGAATGGAGCGATGATTAATGACCCAAGAAGTGGAAATTGAATTTAAATCCATGTTAACAAAAGATGAGTATGAAAAACTGATTCAAGCCTACAAACTAGAAGATCGCGTCCGCTGGCAAGCAAACGATTATTTCGACACGCCAACCTTCCAGCTAAAAAAACAAGGCGCAGCCCTTCGTATTCGTGAGAAGAAACATGGCCAGGTATTGACATTAAAACAACCGAACGAAGTCGGATTGCTTGAAACACATGCCTCGATCACTGAAGAAGAAGCGGAAGACTTATTCAAGTACGGAATCATTCATGATGATCAAATGAAGCAAGCCCTCGCCCCGTTTCAACTGAATGCCGCACTCGAACACCTCGGACGCCTCGAGACAAATCGAGCCGAACATCAAACGGAAGATGGTCTTCTCGTTTTGGACGAAAGCCATTATTTGGAGACAACTGACTATGAAATAGAATTTGAAGTCACGAATGAAGAAGCGGGCAAACGTGCATTCGAACGACTGTTAGCAGAGCACGGTCTTCCATACCGTCCCGCCAAAAATAAAATCGTTCGATTCATGGAATTAAAAATGAGTCGGTCTGAAGGTTGAGCAGATACATTGCCAACCTTTTTTTTTCGTTGCTACAATGAGTTTACAACATTAAATGAGTTTTTTGCCGAGAGGAGGCGACACAAATGGAACTTGAACAATGTAATGGGTCATCCTGTTCACTGGAAGAAACTCCTATTCAAGTAACGTATAAGCCATTGGAGTTATTCTATTTCATGGACATCTCGAGTCCTGAAAATTTTCACGTGATGACACTGATCAAAAAGTTAGAGATTGAATACGGACATGTGATTCGTTTCCGAATGGTCTCTACCGTTCCTAGCTGTGTTGGCGGATGTCAGGAAGAAGTTCGCCTTCTCACAATGATCAAAGCGTTAGAATTACAAGGGAAACGTCATGCGATGCGTTTTTTACGTCATTTGCATGTGAATGATTTATTCTCTGGTAAACAGTTAGGCTCAATTGATTTATGGGAAATCGCACGGTCTTTCGAAGAGTACGGTCTTGATTTGGATGAACTTGAAGCCGATCTTCAATCGAACCAGCTCTTGAATGCTTTAGCAGTCGATCATCAAGTGCTGAAAGATTGGGAGATTGAGTCATTGCCCGCTCTCACATTCGTGACGCGCGATGAAGCATTGAAGATTGAAGGGGTCTATCCGTACGACGTGTATCAATCGGTCATGACCGAGTTGCTCGGTTATGCCCCGAGTCGTACGACTGACTGGGATGTAGCCAAAGTGTTGGCTCGTTATGACGCGTCGACGATTACTGAACTATCGTATATTCTAGACTTAGATAAAACTGTGATTGAACGCGAACTGAAGAAGCTCTCCTTGCAGCAACGCTGCCGCCCTGTACCGGGATGTAGCGGTGAGGCATGGGCGCAAACGAAATAAAAAAGAACCCCACGGCCGGGGAGCCGTGGGGTTTTTGACGGCTGAGGCCCGGGGAAGGCCTACAAGATGGGAGAAAGTTTACGGTCAATAAAGGGGTTTGTGATTGATTTCACACTTATAATATACCGAGTCCCTCTTCATCTGACAACTAGTTTGTGTACATTGTCACATATTGTTCACGAGAACAATAATGATTCCATTTCATCGAGCACCGCTTCGAACTGATCAAGCGCTTTAAGGACAGGTTCTTTCGTCGTCATATCGACACCTGCCGCTTTCAAGACCTCGATTGAGTAGTCGCTAGACCCAGCTTTGAGGAAGTTATCAATGTAACGACGTACGGCCGGCTCTCCCTCTTCCATGATCTGTTGCGACAACGCTGCCGATGCTGAGATTCCCGTCGCATATTGATAGACATAGTAGTTGTAATAGAAGTGCGGGATACGCGCCCATTCATATGAAATCTCTTCATCGATGACGATTCCTTCTCCGAAGTAGCGTTTGTTCAACTCTAAGTACGTCTCATTCAAATATTCAGGTGTGAGCGAGACGCCTTCTTGAGCAGCCTTGTGAATCATATGCTCAAACTCAGCAAACATCGTTTGACGGAACAACGTCCCACGGAATGTTTCGAGTTGATTGTTCAACAAGTAGAGACGTTCTTCTTTTGCCGTCCGTGTTTTCAATAAATGGTCGTTCAATAACGCTTCGTTTGTCGTCGACGCGACTTCTGCTACAAAGATTGAATAGTCGCCATACGGATACGGCTGTGACGTACGCGTGTAATGGCTATGCACCGAGTGACCGAACTCATGCGCGAGCGTGAACAAGTTGTTGACGTTGTCCTGCCAGTTCATAAGGATGAACGGTTGTGTATCGTATGCTCCAGATGAATATGCACCGCTCCGTTTTCCACGTGTCTCGCGTACGTCGACCCAACGTGAATCGAGACCGTCTTTCACGATTTGAACGTACTCTTCTCCGAGTGGTGCCAAACCATCAACCATCAACTGTTTCGCTTCTTCGTACGACACTTTCATCTCTACATCTTTGACGAGTGGTGTATATAAATCATACATATGCAACTCATCTAATCCGAGCGCACGTTTCCGCAATGCGACATATCGATGCAGCAAATCAAGACGCTCGTTGACCGCTTCGACTAGACCGTCGTACACAGACTCTGGAATCGCATTGTGGTGAAGGGCTGCCTGTCGCGCACTCTCAAATTTACGGACACTTGCATAGAAGTTGTCTTTTTTCACACTGCCTGAAAGCGTCGAGGCAAACGTGTTCAAATACTGCCCGTACGTCCCGTACATTGCTTTAAAGGCGTTCTCACGGACACTTCGGTCACTCGATTCGAGGAACGTGATGTAACGTCCGTGCGTCAATTCGACCTCTTCCCCTTTTTCGTTCTTCACTTTCGGGAATTTCAAATCCGCGTTATTGAGCATACCGAACGTCGAACTCGATTGTCCGAGCACGTCTCCAGCTTGCGCAAGGATCGCTTCTTCCGCTTCCGTCAGTACGTGTGGACGTTCTTGCGCCAACTCATCGAACGCATGACGATACACGCGAAGTGACTCGTGTTGTTCCATAAAGGCTTCAATTTGAGCTTCATCGATTGAAAGAAGCTCTGGTGTCATGAATGCGAGTTGGGCTGAAATTTGCGAGGCGAGTGAGCCTGCACGGTCATTCAATGCCTGATAATGACTGTTCGCCGTATCTTCGTCGTAACGCATGTGCGCGTACGTATACAGCTTATGTAATTTACGAGAAAGCTCATCACGGAGTTGTAACGCTTCGTATAACGTTTCTGCCGATTCACCGAGTTTTCCTTTAAACCCGATCAATGCCGGCACCTGCTCTTTTAATGCTTCAAAATCTGCTTCCCATGCTTGGTCGTTACTGTAGATCGTCTCTAAGTCCCACGTCTCTTCGACTGGAACTTGTTGTCGTGTCAATACTTCTGACATACGTTCACTCCCTTTTCTGATTGGTTCGTCGATTGTAACATCAATCGCTGAAGTCCTTGATACAATCGTGTATCGTGACGTCTCGCATCTTCATAGGTGATTGGAAGCACCCAAGTCGTGACATCACACGATAGACGACATGCATTCAAGAGTTGTTTCCATTGTACATGAAATGACTGGGAAAAGTCGCTTGTCGATGTCACTCCGAACTGGCGGCACGTCTTTTGAATGCTCCATTCCACCGAATCATTCGGTGACTCATAGCGATTTAAATAGAGGACGATTTGAAACTCAATCGGATGAACGTGTATTCCCCAAAGTGACGTGAGGGGAAGATAGCAGGCTGTCGGTAACAAGGCGGGAATCAATCCCAAAGGATACAGACGATTTAAAATGAGATGTCGATTCTTTGGGGATGGGTAGATCGGCGACATTCGTTTTCGTCGTATCATCTCCGTCCATTCCAATGCATTGAACCGATAATAAGCTTCATAAGGGGAAGTGGTCACTGAGGACGAGACTTCCCAATTCCCGATTCCATACTTGATTGAAATGGGAAACCCATTGAAACGAACCAACTGTCCATTTTTCACTGTCATCAACCGGTGTCGCCGAGATAGTTCAAGGCGCATCCACGGTTGAAACGATTGGTTCATCTTTAAATCGAGACCACTCGCGATCCAAATCACATCCAGACCTGCTCGTTTGTAATCGTTCGTTCGCGCGACATATTCTTCTACTTTCAATGGAGATGCCTGAATCTCAAAGACGGTTGGCAACTCATCCACATTCGTAAGAATGTCGGCCCGACGATTCCCAATCGTCACTTCTTGATCGACAGGGTACCCGCTTTCTTGTAGCCATTGGCATACTGCCCATTTATCCTGATGGTGTGTAACGGATTCCGCTCTCCCGCACGTATGGATGTGGGCAAAATGTAGACGACGTTTCGCACCTTGCTTTAAGATCAACATTTCCTGGCACGTCGGACATCGAAAAGGAGCAAGCTGCTCCGCCTGCATTCGATTTAGAGTAAAGGAATCAACGATATCCCCTTCTCGACCGATCGCAAACCGCATCTTGCTCCCCCCTTATAGTAGTGGTGAAAACATTCTGGCCAATGATTCTACGAGTTTTATAAAGAATGAGCGCTTCGCAAACTCTTCTAATACAAGTTCGTGAGACCCTTCGAAATCATGATATAAGTCTTGTTTCAACTGATGGACCGAGTTCGTGTTGTACAGGAGAGCATTTACTTCGAAGTTCAAATGGAAGCTACGAAAATCCATGTTCGCCGTCCCAATCGTGGCAAGTCCGTCATCGACGACGATGACTTTTGAATGCATGAATCCTTCTTCGTATAAATAAATCTTTACCCCTGCCAACAGTAACTCCTCATAATAGGAACGACTCGCATAAAAGACAATCTTATGGTCCGGATAGCTCGGTAAGACGATCCGAACATCGATGCCCGATAGAGATGCTGTCTTCAAAGCACTCATAATGTCCTCATCAGGAATCAGATACGGGGAGGAAATATAGACGGACTTTTTCGCAGCATTGATCAACGAGAAATAAATCGATTTCATCGTCTCGTACGGTTCATCAGGTCCGCTTGCAACGATTTGGACACCTCCGCTCGCACTTCGTACCGTTTCGAGCGGTTCTAAATAGAATGGCGTGAACAGCCGTTCTCCCGTCATGTAGTACCAGTCTTGTAAAAAGATCAACTGTAACTCGGAAACCCCTTCTCCTCTGACATACAGATGGGTGTCGCGCCAAAAACCAAATTTAGAGTGTTCGCCTAAATACTCATCCCCTACGTTCAATCCTCCAGTGAACGCCTCAGTTCCATCGATAACGACAATTTTTCGATGGTTTCGATAGTTCGTCTTACTCGACACGAGCGGAAGGACGACCGGAAAGAACGCCTGCACTTGGACGCCAGCTTGTTTCATCTCCTCGAAAAACGTACTGCTCGTATGAATGGAACCGACGGCATCATATAAGAATCGAACCTCGACCCCTTTTTTGGCTTTCTCGATTAAAATCCGCTGAATTTCCCGAGAAATACGGTCTTCTCGAAAAATGTAATACTCTAAATGGATGTGCCGTGTCGCCCCTTTCAGAGCGGGCAATAACTTCGAAAATTTTTCACGTCCGTTCGTCAAAATCTGCGTGTACGTATTCGAAGAGACGGGCAATTGGTTCAACGAAGAGGTGAGATGCATCAACTTCTCATAATCGTCATGCGCAAACATCAGTGACGGAGATAGCGTCATCGCTTTTTGCCGGTAAGCCAAGTACGTCTCTTCGTCGAGCATCGCCTTTTCTTTGAACATCCGTTTGCGACGATAGTTTTGACCGAACACAAAGTACGCAAATAGCCCGATGACAGGAAAGCCAATCATGACAATCGCCCAGATCAACGTGCGTTGCGGGTTGCGATTTTCAAGCAAAATCACAAGCAAAATACTGAACGTTGTCAAAAAGACGAGAATCGAGAAGAGCCCGATCACTTGTGAGCTCCAGTAATACGATAATATCGCAATGAGTCCTGCGAGCAAAATAAGGGAAAAGAGTACTTGTATGCGTCGCAACATATTATAACCTGACCTCGTTTCTGTCATGTATTATCATTAATTATACATCGTAACGCCAATTTTTTGAGGGGAGCGAATGAATTATGGGGACTTTTCTAATCACAGGTGCGACAAGCGGGATTGGGCGCGCCGTCGCCTTGCAGTTAACCGAGAATGGACATCGTGTCATCGGAATCGGTCGTGATGAGACACGGGGGGCTTCTCTCGAATCAGATTCGAACGGATTGGCCACGTTCATCCGGTGCGATCTCCATTCAGCGGAAGATATCGATCACCTCTTTGGACACTTAAAGGAACAAGGGGTGACGTTACATGGTCTTTTCAACAATGCCGCAACATTTGGTAGACCCGGTACACCGGAGCGTTTGACTCAAGAGTCATACACCGAAGTGTTTGACGTCAATCTCTATGCACTGAACACCGTCACACAACGCGCCATCCCTTTGTTTGCTCAGGGAGCGAGTGTCGTCAACAACGCCGCCATCGTCGGACACGTCAAATTCCCACCTATGCTCGCTCATTACGCAACGTTCGCACATCGGATGAAAGGAAAGGTTCGATTCAACGCCGTCTGTTTTGGTCCGGTCGATACGCCGCTCAGTCATAAACTATACGGTGGAGAAGCAAAATTCAAAGAGGCAATGACCCATCATTTCCGGGGACATGCCGCCCTACCGGAAGAAGTGGCGCCTGTCGTCGAGTTTTTGTTAACCGATGCCTCAACCTATATAAATGGGCAAGCCATTACGGTCGATGGCGGATATACGCTCTCTTGAACAGAGACCACCTCTTCTTTTGAAAAGGTGGTCTCCTGTCATGTCGTCATCTTTTTAGCTCGCCCTATTTTATTGCGTAAATAGTTCTGTTCTTTCAAATGAAGACGTTCCCAATCAATCACATCTTCAAAATAATCAATCATCTCATCAAATGTCGAATCCAGCGTCTCATGCGCCTGGAGACGCGCCATTCGAATCGCCTCGAACACGGACCCCATCACAAAGATGTCTTTACTCGCGTAAGTCTGCATCGGCGATAGCGATTCAAAAAGAATCGTCTCGAGCGTTTTTCGCTTCACATGCCAATCGGATTTCCCGTTCGAGTATAGAAAATCTCCATCTGGCAGTTCGCAGAGCTCCCGTAAAATATCCCCGATGTAATGAATCGCATGAATCGCCGTATTCGGGTCATTGATCCCTGGAGAGATTCCACGTAACGCAATCTCACTCAACTTTTCAATCGCAAATGAAGGGTCTTGCATCGAGGACCGCACTTCGCCGATCTCAAATAGCTCGATGTCCGGGGCATCCTCACCTTTCCAAAATCCGAGTAAATCCCCTTTTGCGACAAATTCACCTACGGCTACGACCGATTCAAAGTCTGTTTCATGATCTCCCTGCTTCTCTCTTAAAAATAAGCGGATATACCCCGTCTGCGGCGCCCGTACCGCTTGACCTTCAAACGAATGAACAGAACGTGGTAATACGAGATTCACGTCATCTGACTCGATGGCGTCTTTTTGCTCACTGATTACCGATAGTGCTTCTTTATGTAACGCGGATAACAAACGTTCTGCCTGAATCGAGACACTGATGGTCTGAATGAACTTGACGAACGCCCAAATCGAACCAATGACTAAGAGCACACTGATTCCTGAAGATAATACGACACCATCATCTGCCGTTCGGACGAGGAATAAGTTCGAAATCCCGTAAACGGTCGTCATAATGAAGAGACCAAGCGTATGCTTAGCCGACGTATTCGTCAAAAAGTTATTGATGGTCCGAGGAGAAAACTGAGAAGAATATGTCGTCAACACGACAAGGATTGTCGAAAAACTAAACGTCATCATCGTCATAAGACTCGTGAACGTCGAAGACAATACGGACGCTGCCGAGTCCAAGTCCAAATAAATAAAATCTGGTAGTAAATCTCGGAAAAATTCACCGAACAGTTGTGTCAACGCTGTTAACACGATGCCCCCCATCCCATATAGGAATGGAACGAACCATGCACTATCGTCAAGTAGTAGTCGAATCCGTCTCACCATACCAACACCTCTTTACCATTGATTTGAAAAAATCGCCTGTCCGTCTGAACAGGCGATTGATCATTTAGAAGTAGTGACGCACTTTCGCAAAGACGTCGCCATCGAGAATGAGTTTACCATACTCTTCAAGCATCGGTTGCGTCTGTGTACTAAATGTTAAATATTCTGCTAGAAGACTGAGTGCATTCTCTTCGTCTTCAGGCTCCATTTCATCCGGGAAATCAATCCACAAATAGTAACGGTCTTGATAATGATATAGTTTCAAATCAAGATCACTGAACGTTTCACCTGCACGCTTACTCAGTGAAATGATCGCCTCAAAATCATCTGTTTCCATTGCGAGTGGCGCCCAAGCATCTGCTTCCGCTTCGAGTTCATCCAACTCACTCAATTGATCGAGTACCGATTGTTGATCTCGTGCTTCATCAATCGCTGAACGAAGAAGCGAACCGAGTTCAGAATCGTCTTCCGTATCCATCACATTTTTCGCAATTGTCACGGTCACTTCTAGACCTTTTTCAAAAGCTTGGACTTGAATCCACAGTGGACCATCAAACGAGATGTCTTCACGTTCGTGAGCCTCGTCCATCATCTGCCAGAACAGCTGCTCGCCACGTTCTCGGTTGTACCAAATTTCATCACGTGCGAAGCCACGCTTTTCGATGTCCACATATGTGATGAAAAATTTGACGGTATTGTCATTGATGCGCTCAATTTTCACGATTGTCCACTCCCTTCTCACCTCGCTCCCATTTCACATAAGGAGGAGAGGGGAAATTGTCTTGTTATCTTTGTACCCTTTTTGACATCGTTCAATCTAGATGACGGGTTATAACTTTATTTTATAGGAAATAATCGATAATAAAAAGCACACTGCTTAGACAGTATGCTCTCATTCATTCACAAGTCGCTGTGCTTCTTGCAATTGGAACGTTCGAACCTTCCGTGGCAAGAATCGGCGAATCTCATCTTCGTTGTATCCGACCTGTAGTCGTTTTTCATCAATCAAAATCGGACGGCGTAGTAAGCCCGGATATTCTTGAATCAAATCATACAATTGTTGAAGCGATAACGCATCAACGGATACATCGATTTTTGAAAAGACTTTAGAACGAGTCGAGATAATCTCATCCGTTCCATCTTCTGTCATGCGTAAGATCTGCTTAATCTCATTTAGTGAGAGCGGTTCTGAAAATATGTTTCGTTCTGTAAACGGGATATCGTGTTCTTCGAGCCAAGCTCGTGCCTTTCGGCAAGATGTGCAGCTTGGAGACGTATAAAGTATGACCATTTTTCTTCCTCCCTGATCGAGTATGCGTCCATCTTTTTAAGTGACTCTATCTGTATACCCAAATTCGCATCCACTTAATTATAATAATTCTTAATTATTAAAACTTCAATGATATTCTTTATCATTCAGATATGAAAAGAGGGCGCATTCGGTGAATGCGACCTTGAATGACCCATCTCAAGATGCCGGGAACCGAGACACTGGTTGAGACACCGTCTCTTTCCCTGGCTTGACTTGCAAGTCTTTCAACTTTTTCTTCAACACTTCTTTCAAAAGTCGTTTTTTCTCTCGTAGAACTTTGTCACGTTCTTTCATGGCCTCTCACCCCCGTACAGCGTAAGCAACCGACCGAGCATTACCGATTCTGAAAATCTTGAACTTGCACTAATCTACAAGTAAATTATAGCACATTTGTTTGTGAAATGTGAATCATTCTTACGAGTTCATCATTTCTTTACACGGATATCATTTGCATTACATACAAAAAACCTGTATAGTTTATAGAAATAACCTTTTTCTATTTAAGGAGGAGAGCGATGATGAGAATCACATTAGAAACCATCATGGGACATCCGGTAACCCAAAAATATTTAACTCGATCAGGCTTAAAACATGCTGTAGACGTTTGTGAACGCGCTCTCGAAATGGCAACGAAACGTGGTCTCGATACAGATTTAGCGACGAAAGCTGCGCTACTTCATGATATCGGTCACTATGAATGGTATACAGAAGGCAAATGGAATTATGACTTATATCGTCAGAACGATATTCATGCGATTAAAGGTGCGGAGCGGGCACATAAATTACTCATTCGTCTCGGGGAAGACCCTGCCCGTGCCAAAGAGATTTCTGTCATGATTCTTTTGCATACCGATTCCTATTTACCACCGAGCCGGATTCAACGGACACCACTTCAACAGCTCGTTCACGACGCAGATACGTTCGTGGAGCAGCCAGGTGGTCTTCACCATTATGAGACAATGGAGATTGAAGATGCACTAGCTCGCGTCCGTCAAATCGATGCCATCGTTGAACGCCTCTCGAATTTGCCGCGTATTTCAAACGGATAATCCGTCACCTAGCACATTAGGTGACTTTTTTTGCGCTAAAAAAACCCTGACTTCATTTAGAAGTCAGGGCCATCGTATTAAACGAGTTGTGCTTTGTATGCTTCGTACTCTTCGTCCGTGAGCGAGACATAGTGTCCTGGCTCGACTTCGCGAAGTGGTGGGATACTCGAATCTTCATCCGAACGTCCGACTGGACCTTTCGAAGTTGACTCGTATACGATCCGTTTACGTGTACGTTCATGCTCCGGATCCGGAAGCGGAATCGCTGAAAGAAGCGATTTCGTGTACGCATGAATTGGGTTCTCATAAAGGCGATCTGCTGTCGCAAGCTCCACGAGGTGACCTTGATACATAACACCGATACGGTCAGAGATGTATTTAACCATCGACAAGTCGTGGGCGATGAACAAATACGTCAAATCGCGATCGCGTTGCAATTCTTTCATCAAGTTAACGACCTGCGCTTGAATCGAAACGTCAAGTGCAGAAATCGGCTCATCGGCGATGATGAAGTCTGGTTCAACCGCAAGGGCACGGGCAATCCCGATACGCTGACGTTGTCCCCCTGAGAATTCGTGTGGGTAACGACTCGCGTGCTCTTTCGTCAAACCAACCGTTTCAAGAAGGTCATACACGCGGTTCATACGATCTTCTTTCGTCTTCGCAAGACCGTGAATGTCAATCCCTTCTGCGATGATGTCTGCAACCGTCATACGCGGGTTAAGCGATGCGTATGGATCTTGAAAAATCATTTGCATAGCACGGTTGAATTTCAACTTGTCTGCTTTTGATTTTTTACCGTGGACGTTTTCGCCTTTGAACACAACGTCGCCGTCAGTCGCGTCGTAGAGACCGATGATCGTACGTCCTGTTGTAGACTTCCCACAACCAGACTCTCCTACGAGTCCGAGCACTTCACCTTTGAAAATATCAAACGAGATTCCGTCGACCGCTTTGACGACGCGGCCACGGCCAATTTTAAAGTGCTGCTTCAGGTTTTTTACTTCGAGTAATTTCTCGCGTTCCATTATTCAGCACCACCTTTCGTAAACGATTTTGCGAACGCACTGTCCGGACGATACTTGAGAGCGAGTTCACGAATCGCACGTGGCGGACTAACCGCTGGTGCTTGTGGGTGTAATAACCAACTAGAAGCAAAGTGTGTATCACTCACCTGGAACATCGGTGGCTCTTTCTCAAAATCAATCTTCATCGCGTATGGGTTACGCGGTGCGAATGCATCCCCTTTTGGAGGATCGAGCAAGTTTGGAGGCGTACCCGGGATTGCCGGTAACGCTTCGTTACGGTCATCTGTCGGACGCGGCATCGAACCGAGAAGTCCCCATGTGTACGGGTGACGTGGCTCGTAGAAGATTTCATCGACCGTTCCTTTTTCGACAAGACGACCTGCATACATAACAGCGACACGGTCAGCCATGTTCGCAACAACGCCAAGGTCGTGCGTGATGAAGATAATCGCTGTGCCTGTTTTTTGCTGAATGTCTTTTAAAAGTTCGAGAATTTGCGCCTGAATCGTAACATCAAGTGCTGTTGTCGGTTCATCGGCAATCAACACTTTCGGGTTACATGCGAGTGCGATCGCGATAACGATACGCTGACGCATCCCACCAGAGAGTTGGTGTGGGTACTGTTTCAAACGCGCTTCTGGGTTTGGAATCCCTACAAGTGTCAACAATTCGAGCGTACGTTTCTTCGCATCCTCACCTGTTAACCCTTGGTGCTGTTTCAACCCTTCTGCGATTTGTTTGTAAATCGTCATTGTCGGGTTGAGTGATGTCATTGGGTCTTGGAAAATCATTGCGATATCGCGACCACGAATTTTAAGCATTTCTTTTTCCGAAAGTTTCGCCAAGTCTTTCCCTTCGAACATGATTTCTCCGTTCGTGATTTCACCTGGAGGGTTCGGAATGAGACGCATGATTGCCTTCGAAGTAACGGATTTACCTGAACCCGATTCTCCTACGATAGCGAGCGTCTCGCCTTTTTTCAAATCAAACGATACGCCACGAACGGCTTGAACCGTTCCTGCATATGTGTGGAACGAGACCTCTAAATCTCGGACTGATAAAATCGTTTCCATGCACGAGTCCCCCTCTTTCTTTTTTATTTACGCATTTTCGGGTCGAACGCATCACGCAAGCCATCGGCAAGCAAGTTGAAGCTGACCATGAGCAAGACGATGATGACCGACGGGATAATAAGAAGGAACGGGAATGTCCGTAGTTCTTTGTATCCATCGTTGATCAACGTACCAAGTGATGCCTGTGGCGGTTGAAGCCCGATCCCGATAAAGCTGAGGAATGCCTCGAAGAAGATGGCAGATGGAATCGTGAACATGAGCGTGATGATAATCGCACCCAATGTGTTTGGAATCAAGTGTTTGAAAATCAATCGCGTACTAGATGCACCAAGTGTGCGAGCTGCCAAGACAAACTCTTGGTTTTTGAGTTTTAAAATCTGACCACGAACGAGTCGACTCATCCCGATCCAACCTGTGATGGCCATGGCGAGGATGATGGTGAATACACCAGGGTCAAAGATCAAGATGAACAAGATGATTAAGATCAAGTTAGGTACACCTGTCAAGATCTCAACAATACGTTGCATGATGTTATCCGTACGCCCACCGAAGTATGCTGAAATTCCACCATATGCCACACCAATGATTGTATCGATGATGGCCGCAACGAAACCGATGAAGAGAGAAATACGTGTCCCTTCCCAAATACGTGACCAGAGATCACGACCGAGGTAGTCCGTACCGAACCAGAAGTTCTCTTCTACGTTCTTTTGTTCGTAGAAGTCGATATCGCGACCACCGAGTGTCGCCATTCCATCAAAGCCAGCCCATTCAAGACCTGTGACTTTTGGCGGAAGTTTTGCTTGTGAAATGTTTTGTTCGTAGGCATCACGACCCGACAACATCGGTCCGAACAATGCAAGTGCAACGAGAATTAAAATAATTGATAGCGAGATGATGGCCGCTTTGTTTTTCTTTAGGCGCATCCATGCATCTTGCCAGAAGTTTAAACTTTTCCCAGCGATTCGTTCACCAAGCTGTTCATTCATCTCAACAGGTGTGAACATGTCTTGGTCGAACTGTTCGTAATTCTTTTTGTTTTCAATCATCAGTTATTCCCCCCAAGACGAATACGTGGGTCAACAACCCCATAGAGCAAGTCGACAAGCAAAATGATAATAATGAACAATCCTGAGAAGAACAATGTCGTTCCCATGATGACAGAGTAGTCGTTCAACGTGATTGACGTGACGAACAATTCACCAAGTCCTGGAACAGCGAAGATTTTCTCGATAACGAATGTACCCGTTAAGAGTCCAGCTGTCATCGGTCCAAGGATTGTGATGGCAGGAATCATTGCGTTACGAACCATGTGTTTCCACACGATGGCGTTACCCGTCAATCCTTTCGCTTTCGCAAGCGTGACGTAGTCTTGTCCGGTAACCTCTAACATCTCGGTTCGGACGAAACGGGCAATCGCTGCCGTGACACCGAGTGACAACGAAATTGTTGGTAAAATCGTATGAGCTGGTGTTTCCCAGAATGCGACTGGGAGCAACTGCAATTTAACTCCGACATAGTACTGAAGGAGGGCTGCAAAAACGAACGATGGGACAGAAATCCCGATTACCGATACGAACATTGAACCATAGTCAATGACCGTATTGTGACGAATCGCCGCAACAACACCTAACAATACGCCTACAAGAGTTCCGAGAACTAATGCCTGGAGCCCTAATTGTGCCGAAGGACCAATTCGTTCCATAATCAATTCAGTTACTGGACGGTTAGCCGTACGGAATGAAACGCCAAGGTCACCTTGGAGCATGTTTCCGATGTACGTCGCATAACGGACCGGAAGCGGATCGTTGAGTCCGTAGCGGTCATTCAATAATTGAATTTGTGATTCTGTCAGTTTTTCCTGGTTCTGATACGGTGAACCTGGGAGCAGGTCCATCAGGAAGAACGTGAACGTGGCAATCAAGAAGAACGTGATGAGGCCGTAAGTCAGCCGTTGTAGGATATAACGTCCCATGAATAAAAACCCCCTGTTTTTTCTAATTCTTTCTACTACTTGCACCAACAGCTTCACTATGACATATGACCTATTTTTCAAATTCACAAAATGAAAGGAATATTCTGAAAGAATAGCGTATACGTCATCTCAAGGCTCTTAGCACAGCGGCTGAAAACAAAGAATATTCTTTTCAGAGATTATTCTGAATTTTCACTGTTACTACATTATACTTTACCAACAAAACATTTGAACAGTATTTTCTCTTACTTCGGTAGAATTTTTTAGAAAATCGGGGACATGCGGTTCGCATGCCCCCTCATCCCATTACTTGATATCAACGTATTTGTACTGGTAATCAGCACCGAATAGTTGACGGTTAAAGTTTTCGATGTTTGGACGAATCAAGTACGCCACACCAGCTTGATAAATCGGCATGATCGCTTGGTCTTGTTCGATTAAGAGAGCCTCGGCTTCTTTGAACAAGTCATAACGTGCATCGATGTTCGTTTCAGCAGACGCTGCGTCAATCAACTGGTCATATTCAGATGACGCATAGTTGATGTCGTTTTGTCCGTTGTCTGATGTGAAGATACCAAGGTTCGTAAGTGGGTCTTGGTAGTCAGGTCCCCAAAGTGCGAATGACATTTGGTAGTCACCGTTTGCTTCACGCTCAAGTTTGTTGTTGAAAGGTTGTTGAGCGATTTCAACCGTTACGTTCGGCAAGTTCGACTCAATTTGACCTTTCATGTACTCAGAGATTTGTTTTGAAACTTCGCTGTCGAACGAGAGGAGTTCGATTGTTGTCGCTTCTCCGCCTGTTGCTTCTTCCCAAAGTGAAGCAGCTTCGTCAGCGTTTGTTTGGAAGTACTCAACGCCTTCTGTGTAATCCGTTCCGTCTTCATATTTGATGAAGTCTTTTGGAATGAATGATGTTGTTGCAATTGAACCGTTGTTCAAGAGTTGGTCGATGATTCCAGTTGGATCGACCGCACGTGCGATAGCTTTACGTGCATTCACATCAGAGAAGATTTCATCTTCGTGGTTGAATTTGAAATATCCGATGGCAGAACGAAGACCTGTGTTGTAATCTTCATCTTCTTGGAAAGCAGCAACTTGTTCTGATGCAAGACCTGCATAGTCAACATCACCAGCTTCATACAAGTTTACGACTGTAGATGTTTCTTTAACGACGCGAACATCAACAGCTTCAAGCGCGACGTTGTCTTTATCCCAGTACGTGTCGTTCTTCGTTAAGACATAACCTTGTTCACGATCCCACTCTGACCATGTGAATGGTCCGTTGTAGAGAAGGTTTTCAGGGTTCGTTGCAAATTCTTCGCCTTTTTCTGTTGCGAATGCTTCATTGATCGGTGTGAATGTACCGAATGAAGTAAGTGAAAGGAATGATGGGTCTGGACGCTCGAGTGTGACTTCGAGTGTTTTCTCATCGATTGCTTTAACGCCAAGCTCTTCTTTCGGTGTGTCACCTGTGTTGATCGCTTCAGCATTTTTAATTGTGTTCATGATGTATGCATACTGTGAACCTGTTGCAGGATCAACAGCACGTTGCCATGCATACACGAAATCGTTGGCTGTAACTGGCTCTCCGTTTGACCATTCGGCATCACGAAGCGTGAATGTGTAAACAGTCTCATCTTCGTTTACTTCTGGTTCGCCTTCAGCGAGAGCAGGTACGGCATTTCCATCTTTATCAAGACGGTAAAGACCTTCCATTGTGTTGGCGATCAAGTTGAATGCGACCGCGTCTGTAGCAAGAGCCGGATCGGCTGTTGTGATGTCTGACGTATCCGTCAAACGAAGAACTTTTTCTCCGTTTGAAGAAGAACCCCCGCCATCAGAGTCTCCGCCTGTCGAACAAGCCGCGAGTACTGAACCGAGTGCCAAGATGATCGTCATCATGAGCAAAATCGATTTTTTCTTCATTGCGATTTCCCCTTTCATTTTGAAAAGCTAGCCGTTCGTCGAATAAACATCTTACTTTTTCTTTAATTTTCTGAATATTTCATAAAGTATTCGACGAAAGAACGTTAGGGCTATTGTAAGAAATTTTTAATCAAACTGTCAACTACATAATAAAACGCTACCATGCTACTCGAATTTCATACTCGCATTCTTCACCGCCTTCCTAGTATCATAGAAGAAACACGGAACGATCGCTCGTTCCCTTTATGGCGTGAAAGGAGATTACATCGTTGAAAAAGTTTCGAAATATATTGATTGTTTGGGGGATTGTCACAATCCTGTACACGGTTTGGTCCATTTTTTCATATTTCCGAAGCGAATCTTTCCTGTTTCATTTGAGTGGTGGCCTATTCGTTTCCGGTATTCTCACTTTTGCAATCGGGATGTTTTCACATATGAGCGCGACAGGATTGTTCGATGGGATCATGTACGGTTTTAAGCGAAGTCGGCGTGCAAAGCTCAAAGAAATCGATGCGGATTACGAAGAGGATGAAGAAGAAGATCCCGAAGATCGACAACTCTGTAAGCAATTGGCTTGGAACTGGGTGTTCGTCGGTGTGGGAAGTATCGCTCTCTCGTTTCTTGTCGCTTTGATTTAATCTTTTCGGAAGCGACGTCCTATGCTAAACTAGATTCAGAATAAGAACACTTGGATGAAGACAAGTAATTCAATTCCCCTTTTCCTCAGAGAGTCTACGGTGCTGCGAGTAGATGAAAAGACTTGGATGAATGGACTTCGGAGTGGCTCGCCTGAATGTGAGTATGGCGAGACGGTTCACGCCCGTTAACGCGTTCAAGTGGCATATTTTATGCAAATTTGGGTGGCACCGCGGTTATTCGTCCCGATTTATTCGGGCGGACGACTGCGGTTTTTTTATATTCTTCGGAGGTGTATACACATGGCAACGATTTTTTCAGGAATCAAACCGACCGGCGTCGTGACGCTCGGGAACTACTTAGGCGCGATGAAACAATTCGTCGATCTTCAAGATGATAACAATGCGTATTATTGCATCGTCGATTTGCATTCCATCACCGTACAACTCGATCGTGTCGAGTTAATGAACAACACACGAAAACTAGCGGCACTTTATCTCGCTTCTGGTCTCGACCCAGAAAAAGCGACAATCTTCGTTCAATCTGAAGTGAAAGCGCACGCTCAACTCGGATGGATGTTAACATGCATCGCAGGAATGGGCGAGCTCGGTCGTATGACGCAGTATAAAGATAAATCGCAAGGAAACGAAAATGTTGGGGCCGGATTGTTTGTCTATCCAACACTTATGGCATCTGACATTTTGTTATACAATACGGAACTCGTTCCAGTTGGAGATGACCAAAAACAACATATCGAATTGACTCGTGATTTGGCGGAGCGATTCAATAAACGATACTATGAGACGTTCACGATGCCTGAACCACTCATTCAAAAAGAAGGCGCACGCATCATGTCTCTCACGAATCCCGTGAAAAAAATGTCAAAATCCGACACAAACGCCAAAGGATACATTTCGATGCTCGACGAGCCAAATGTCATCCGCAAGAAAATCAAGAGTGCCGTAACCGATTCGAGTGGCGTCATCTCGTTTGACCGTGAGAACAAACCAGGAATCTCAAACTTGTTAGAAATTTATTCGCTATCGACGGGTACCTCAATCGATGACCTCGTCAAGCAATACGAGAATTCAAATTACGGTACATTTAAACAAGATGTGGCAGAAGCGGTCGTCGCCTTGCTCGAACCGATTCAAGCACGTTATCATGAATTGATCGATTCTCCAGAACTCGATGAGATTCTCGATGCAGGACGTGCCAAGGCTGAAGCTGTCGCGAATAAAAATCTTGCGAAGATTGAAAAGGCGATGGGTCTCAGTCGTAAACGTGCCAAAGTAAAAAAATAAGTTTATCTTGTTAGAACTCTCTAAGCGAGGGTTCTTTTTTTGAATAAAAAAATTGTACACAAAAAGAGAGACAGGCGTCCCTGTCTCTCTTGTAAGCGTGTAATGAAATTATTCTTTACCTTCGATTGAAGCCCACTTGTAAGAGTAGTCTGCACCGAATGCGTGCTCAACGATATCTTTAACATATGGCTTCGTGAGGCGAGCCGATCCACGTTGGTAAACTGGCGAGATCGCGTTCTCTTCAAGAACGATTTTCTCTGCAGCTTGAAGGTCAGCCCAACGTTGTTCAGCATCTGTGCTTGACTTCGCAGATTCAATCAACTTGTCAAACTCGTCATTCGACCACTTACCACGGTTGTATGGTCCGTCTGTGACGAAGAGGTCAACGAACGTCATTGGATCTTGATAGTCAGGGCCCCAACCAGCGAATGTGAATTGGAACTCTCCTTTGTTCTCAAGGTCAAGTTTGTTGTTGAACGGTTGTTGCTTGATTGAAACGCTCATACCTGGAAGGTTCTTCTCAAGTTCACCTTTGATGAACTCACCGATTTGCTTCGCAGACTCTGAGTCATAGTTGAGGAGTTCAAGCTCAACTGTATCCGTTCCAAGCTCAGAAAGACCCTCTTCCCAAAGTTTTTGAGCTTCTTCAACATTGTATCCGCCGATGTCGCCGTTCGCTTCACGGAAATCTTTACCGTCAGGACCAGTTACGAAGTCTTTAGGTACAAGATAGTTTGCAGGGATTGAACCGTTTGCAAGAAGTGTTTCTGCGATTGCAGCTTTGTCGTATGCACGGTCAATCGCGTTACGGATTTTTTGGTTGTCAAGCGCTTCCACAGCAGTATTGAACTGAAGGTAGAAGAGTGTTGGCTCAACGACAGTTGAGAAGTCTTCGCTATCTTGATACTGGGCAACGAGCTCAGAAGTCAAGCCTGTGCGGTCAACGTCACCGTTTTCATACAAGTTGACACCTGTTGAAACTTCTTTAACGACTTTAACGTTGATTTCTTCAAGTTTAACTGTGTCCGCATCCCAATAGTCTTCGTTCTTGACCATTTTCCAGCCTTGCTCGCGCTCCCAGCTGTCGAGTTTGAACGGTCCGTTGTAAAGAGTTGTCTCTGCAGATGTACCGAAGTTTTCGCCTTGCTCTGTATCGAATGACTCAAGTTTTGGCATGAACACGCCGAAGCTTGTCAATCCGAGGAAGTAATCAGCTGGTGCTGTCAATTTAACTTCAAGTGTTTGATCGTCGATTGCTTTAACGCCTACTGCATCGCGCTCGCCTTCGCCAGTGTTGTACGCTTCTGCGCCTTCGATGACTGACATAACGTATGCATATTGTGAAGCGTTATCTGGGTTGAGTACTTCTTTCCAAGCGTATTCGAAGTCGTTCGCTGTGACAGGCTCCCCGTTTGACCAAGTCGCGCCTTCACGGATTTTGAACGTGTACGTCTTCCCGTCTTCAGAAACTTCATGAGATTCAGCCATACCTGGAGTTGGCTCATCGTTCTCGTCCATACGGTAGAGACCCTCGTTAACGTTGTTCAAAACGTTGAACGAAACAGCGTCCGTTGCGAGTGTTGGGTTAAGTGAAGGAATGTCTGAGCTGTCGAGCAAGTTGAGGACTTGCGCTTCGTCTGCAGAACCTTCATTTGATGATCCTTGTGAAGAATCTGTTTCATCCCCTGTCGAACATGCAGCTAGGAAAGCACTTGAAAGAAGTGTAACCGAAGATGCTAAAGCAAAACCT
>NZ_JAPEHX010000041.1:0-28117 GCF_028823655.1 Exiguobacterium sp. B2(2022)
TTCGATTTTCTCTAAAAATGACTTTCGAAATCGCGCTCCCTTCTCCATCCGCTGAAGAAAAGAGAGCGACTTCGAAATATCATTGGCTATAAATCACTGTTTGACCGGTGCACAAGAGGCCCGTTCTACTAAGCGTACCGGAATGATACGACGTTCGGTGAGTCGCTCTTTCGCGGTCATTTGTTCAAGTAAAAGTTCTGCTGCCGCTTCCCCGATTTCATCCGTATCTTGGCGAATCGTAGTCAGTTTCGGCGTAATGTATTGGATCATTTCAATGTCGTCGTATCCGATGACAGAGATGTCATTCGGGACGTGAAGACCATGTTCGTGAATCGCTTCGATGACACCGATTGCCATCTGATCCCCGGCCACAAAGACAGCGGTCGGTTGATCGTCTAATTCAAGCAATCGTTCCATCGCTTGCTTCCCTTCTCCGACTGAGAAGAAACCGGCGTTGACGAGATAGCCCGGTCGAATCGGAAGGTTCAGCTCTTGCATCGCAAGTTCATATCCTTTGATCCGTGCCGCTCCAGCGTCAATCGTCTCATCCCCAGCGATGTGGGCAATTTTTCGATGACCGAGTTCATAGAGGTAATTCACAGCGAGACGTGCCCCCTCGATGTTGTCGGAATAGACGACGCTACAATTGGCGCTGTCCATATCGACGACGACGATCGGGATGTCGCTTCGCATGAGCTCCTGAACTTGCTCATCCATTCGGTCCGAGCAGATGACGACGATGCCGTCGACCGCACGGTGTTTGAAGTGTTCGAGATAACTCATGTCACGATTGCGCAGGTTACGCGAGGCGAAGATCAAATCGTAGCCTTGCTCCTCTGTCGCGTGACGAAAACTTTCGATGATCCCATTGAAGAACGGGTGCTTCATCCCAACTTCATTCGCCTCTGAGAACATGACTCCGATCGCCCATGATTTTTTCGTCGATAACGACTGGGCATGTGCGTTCGGCAAGTAGTCCATCTCAGCAGCGGCTTGAAGAATCTTTGCTCTCGTCTTGTCGCTCACGTCTTTGTAGTTGTTCAACGCTTTGGACACTGTCGTGATTGAGAATCCTGTTTTTTTGGCTAAATCATAAATCGTACCCATGTTATTCTCCTCTTCCCGAAAGCGCTTTCGGCAATTTGATTGTAGCGCATGAATTTGTAGGAATCAATTCTTTTTCGAGGAAACTTTTTGATTCTTTTTTCCATTCCTTGTTTCTTCTATATTACTGTATCGGGAAATTTTTGTCCTTAATGTGTCCGTGTATACAGCCAAACAAGATTCGTAAACTTTTGGACTTCCGTCTCGCCTGTCACGCCTTTAAATAGACGCTGAAACGGCTTCAACAATTGCTCTAAGACAATTTTCCGAAGGCGTTCTTGTTTCAGTTCATGTGAGATTGCATCGAACAAATCTCGTTGTTCTTCCGTCATCTCGACATGTTCTTCGATGCGAGCAGCCATCTCAATCAATTCTTCAATCGTAATGAGATGTTTATCTGTCGTGCCACGCATTTGATCGACCGTGACCGGGTTCAAGACGTGCTCCCCTGTCTCTATCATTCGTGCAGCAATCAGTTCTACGTACGTATATAAACTCCTTACGACTTTTTGAGGAGAGTAAGCGGCATTCGTGATCCGGTTCGTGAACAAGATATGTTGCAACATTCCGTTGAAGAGCACCGTCAATTCCATCGAATACGGTCTGACAGCCTCTCCGATGATTTCCGTCAAACGCATCGCAATCCATTCAATTTCATAAATGCGATGTTGAAGTACGAGTTTCTTCAGTTCATTCTCGTTTGACGACATGATCGATTCAAATAACGCGTGCAAATTCCGTTCTTCGTTCAATTGAATCAGAATTGAAATCTGCTCAATGAAGACGTCGCGATCTCGTTTGTCCCGTCCCATCTGCATCTCGATTCGACGCTGGCCTGCATCATATCGCAAGTTCTCGAGGATGCTGGCCACACAATCTGTCTTCGACGAGAAGTAGTTATAAAACGTCCCTTTTGAGATATTGGCGCGATCGATGATCTCTTGCACCGATGTGTGTTGCACTCCATTTTCGATGAAGAGAGACATGGCAATATCTGCGACTTTTCGCTTTTTCTCTTTCATTCTTTCATGACTCCGTTCTATCTGGTTTGTACCTTTACTATAGCACCGAAAACCATTTTAGACTAATAGTACAAAATAGTTGCTTTATTTATACAACGGGTATAAAATCATTTCATTGACACTTACCAACACATAACTATTTAGAAAATAAAGGAGCCATCCATATGAAACCAGAATTCCAAAAGAAACCGCCTTACGTCATGTTGGCGGTGCTCTTTGCGGGTGCGTTTATCGCATTCCTGAACAACTCATTACTCAACGTCGCGCTCCCCTCAATCATGGTCGATCTCGAGATTGCAGACTACTCGACCGTACAATGGCTCGCGACCGGATTTATGCTCGTGACGGGTGTGCTCGTCCCGGCATCCGCCTATTTGATCACTCGTTTTTCAAACCGCAGCTTGTTCATCACCTCGATGAGCATCTTTGCGCTTGGTACGGCGATCGCTGCCTTCTCACCAAGTTTCGGTTGGCTTTTGACTGGTCGAATGATTCAAGCAGTCGGTGCCTCAACGATGGGGCCACTCTTAATGAACGTCATGCTCGTCAGTTTCCCGCGTGAAAAACGGGGGATGGCGATGGGAATCTTCGGGCTCGTCATGATCTCGGCACCTGCGATCGGGCCGACACTCTCGGGTTATATCGTCGAGTACTATGATTGGCGCGTCTTATTCGAAATGATTTTACCGCTCGCCATCATCGGTCTCGCGCTCGCTGTTTGGAAAGCGGAGAACGTCATGGTCCAAAACAAAGATCAGTCACTCGATTACTTGTCACTCGTCTTATCGACGCTCGGATTTGGTGGGATTTTGTATGGTGTCAGTTCAGCAAGCTCGGACGGCTGGGATAACCCAATCGTCTTGGCGACGATGATTGTCGGTGCCATCTCGTTGATCGCATTCATCTATCGTCAGCTCCATATGGAAAAACCATTGCTCGATTTGCGCGCTTACAAACATCCGATGTTCGCACTCGCGTCAGTCATTGCGATGGTCAACGCGGTCGCGATGTTCTCCGGTATGATTTTGACACCGGCTTACGTCCAAAGCGTTCGTGGCATCTCCCCACTCGATTCAGGACTCATGCTTCTCCCTGGTGCGATCATCATGGGAATCATGTCGCCGATCACAGGGAAACTGTTTGACCGATTTGGACCAAAATTATTGGCACTTACCGGATTGACAATCACCGCCGTATCGACGTACATGCTCGCAAACGTCCAACTTGACTCGACCTACACATACATCGTCTTAACGTACACGTTGCGTATGTTTGGGATGTCAATGGTCATGATGCCCATCATGACTAATGGATTGAACCAATTACCGACTCGCCTCAATCCGCATGGAACGGCTATCAACAACACGGCCCAACAAGTATCTGGTGCGATTGGTACGGCAGTTCTAGTCACTATTATGAATTCGGTGACACGCGCAGAAGCTGAATCATTGATGACAGGCGTCGATCCTGCGACGCTCACAGAGAGCTCGATGGGTGCCATCACTCAGCAAGCCCTCTTGTCTGGGATTCAATATTCATTTTACGTCGCACTCGGGATGAACCTTTTAGCGCTCGTCCTTGCGTTCTTTGTACAACGAGTGGATGTACGGAAGTTCGATGATAATGTAGAAGCTGTTGAAGAATTGAAACAGGCTAATTAAATGTTGAGAAGCCGCTTTGAATGTTGAATTCAGAGCGGCTTTTTAATTTCTCATTCCCTTTATACACAAATATGAAATTAAACTTTAATACATATATGGTATTATTTCTCAATGGATAGGATTCATTTAGGAGGGTACATATTATGAAAAAAGTGTTCGGCTTTATCATTGTTGTTCTTCTGGTCACTTCATCTTTCGTCTCGACTGGATCAATCGTTGAGGCGGCCCCAAAGAAGCAGAATCGTGCTATCATGGGAGTATCGGCTTTGACTCCGCAACAAATGGCGGATTACGTAAAACAAAAGAATCCTCGTGATGTCCGGCTCGCGAAAACGTCTGTCGAAGATTTGGCGAAACTTTTCGTCATCATCGGTGCAAAAGAAGGCGTCCGTGGTGATGTTGCGTTCGCGCAGGCGCTGAAAGAGACGGGTTATTTCCGTTATGGCGGCGATGTCCTTCCAAAGCAGCATAACTACTCAGGGATTGGGACGACTGGGAACGGCGTGAAGGGACACTTTTTCCGTTCACCACATCAAGGGGTAACCGCTCAAATTCAGCATCTAAAGGCATACGCCTCAAAAGATGCGCTGAATATGACAAAAGTCGATCCACGCTTCCACCTCGTCAAACGGGGCTCTGCGACGACTTGGCCGTCACTTCACCGAAAGTGGGCCATGCAGCCAAAAGGAAATTACGGGAATGAGATTCTTTCGATTTATCAAGAAATGTCGAAAACACCGAAACGTGTCGCTAAAGCAAAACGATGAAGAAATGTAGGGGTGAAAGAACGTGACGTGCAAACAAGTTAGACTCGCGAGCGGAATCGCATTATTCGTGACCGGCGTGATGTTGTTACTCAAGCGCTAATGAGCATTTCGGGCAGTTGTCCGAGTGCTTTTTTTGTGGGTTTATTTGCTCAACACAAAAAAGTCGCAGCATTTTATAAATGCTACGACGTTAAAATCTAAGGACAGTTACTTACTCACGTTCTATATGTTGAGAAACCGGAAACAACACCCGAAAACAAATGATCTGACCTTCGATCGGTTCGGCTGTCAACGTCCCGCCATGCAACAAAATGATTTGGCGCGCAATCGATAAACCCAATCCATCACCTGGAGTGACCCCTCTCGACGAATCGACGCGATACGTGCGATCAAAGAGATGGGGGATGGCTTCAATTGTTTCTACTGTTGTCGCATTTGAAATAGACCATTCAATCTGCTGTCCTTTCGTTTGAAGTCTAATCTCGATTGGACTCGTTTGCTCGGCGTATTTCCAAGCATTCGAGAACAGGTTTTCAAATACACGAATGAGCTGTTCTTGATCAGCCTCTATCCATCGATCAGGTTGAATCGACAGGTGTAATCGATGACCTCTTTCCTTAAACAACGGTTCCATCTCATGGATGAGTTGCGTCGTCAATAAGCTCAGATTGAGTTTCTGCTTCTTTAATTGCATATTCGGGGCATAAAGTCGGTTTACATCCATCAACTGATCTAGCAGATGTTCGAGCTGATCTGTCTTTTCATTTAAGATACGAAAATGATCGTTCTCTTCAGGTGTCAGGTCACGATTCATTTGGAGTAGCTGGGTATAACCTTTGATGCTCGTGAGCGGTGTTCGTAAATCATGCGACAGGTTGGAAAATAGTTGGTTCCGCTCTTCTTCGTGCGCCCGCTCCTTCTCAAACAATTCGCTTAACTGCCGTGACATCCGATTCACACTTTCTCCAAGTGAGGCGATTTCGTCTCGTCCTTCGACATCGACAGTTCGACCGAGATCACCGTTTGCAATCTGTTCAATCTCACTCGATAAATACGTGATTTTTCGAAGTGTTTTCCGCATCATGATTGAAAATCCAATGATGAACACGAGAATGGCAAGAAACGTCACGCTTAAAAAGATTAAATTTGAGGTCATGGGGTCCACTAGTAATTCATTACGCATATAGTACAATCCAATCGGATAAGCGATGACTAGAAATACAATCGTTGCAATCAATGCGTTAATTAAAATGATACCGATTAACTTCACTAGCAACCGATCCCATTGTCTCTGTCTCATAATCGATACCCCACACCCCACACCGTCTTGATCATCGTTGGTTTTCGTGGTGTGTCTTCCAATTTCTCACGAATTTTTGTGATGTGGACCATCACGGTATTGTCGACCTCAAATGCTGCTTCACCCCATACGGCCTCATAAATCTGTTCGACAGTTAGGACTTGGTTCGGATGTCGCATAAAATAGGCAAGAATATCGAACTCTTTAGGTGTAAGCCGAATCAACACCTCGCCTTTTCGACATTGTCGCGTCTGTAAATCAAGTATCACGTTTTCAAAGACGAGCGTACTCGTCACATCTGTTCGATCTGCCCCATAATCACGATACCGTCTGAGTAACGATTTAACACGAAGCGTCACTTCAAGCGGATTGAATGGTTTCTTCATATAATCGTCCGCCCCGACAGAAATCCCTTGCATCAAATCGAGGTCGCTCGTTTTTGCGGTCAGCATCAAAATCGGCATAAACTGTGTCTTTCGAATTTCAATACAAGCCTCAATTCCACCCATGATGGGCATCATCAAATCGAGAATGAGTAAATCAATCGTTTCGGTCGACGCGAGGTCGAGCACTTCTTGTCCGTTTTTCGCAAATCGAAGTGCATATCCTTCATTTTTTAAATAGATGGCAAGTAATTCTCGAATCGCCTCATCGTCGTCGGCGATACAGATGACGGGTTGTGATCGCATGTTTTTCCTCCTTACACGGTGCAATGAAATAAGTATATGGGTGGTACGTTTCGATATTCTCGTTCGATCGACACACGATTAAACACATGTTGAAAATGACGCTTTCGCATTTTTGTATATTGAATCGTTAAAAACAAACCCGTTTTCGACAGAACAGCTTTTATTTCCCGTAAAATGTTCTCCGTTTGTTGAGAACCTAATGTGATAAATGGAAGTCCGGATACGAGGACATCCACTTCTTTAATGTTCAGTGTTTGTAACGTATCCTGCAAGTCGACAACGTTCGCTTCGACAATGAAGATTCGATCAAACTCACCATAACGATTTGTTAAATACTGAATCATATCCGCATCTGTTTCAATTAACACGAGCATAGCATCTTTTCGCATTTTTCGAATGATTTCTTCGGTACAACCGGTTGTTCTCGGTTCTATCTCCACAATTACACTCGCTGCTTCTAACACATCTTTCGGTGTCATTCGTTCAGCCAAATATGTTGATTCCGGCGAAATCATTTTAGCTTCATCCAGGTAGTTCATATATTGATTGAGCCATGATTGGATCATCTCGATTCCACTTCTTTCGTTGTTGATAGCTTGAGTGTATCGAGTGAATCGCAACACATTCTGACGAACTTCTTAAGATTTCTTAAGAGAATACTAAAAACTCCTTACGCTTGCGAGTGAATACTAGACAAGGTAAGGAGTGAAACGTTATGGAAATGATCATACATTATGGCATGCTCGCCATCGGTATCATGTTTACCCCATTATCTGACGACGTCTTAATGATCACGCATCTGACGGTCGCGGATGCTTTTGTCCCAAGTTGGCTTTTATTTGTCTCCACTTGGATTCTCTTCACGCTCACGTTCGGCTGGTTTTATTTAATCGGGAAAGGACTCCATCACATTTTACCAATGCGACAACGAGAATCTCGTTATCTCAAGAGAGCTGAGGCATTCTATCAAAAGTATGGAGCGCGCACCATTATGATTTCTTATTTTATCCCTGGCCTTCGGCACCCGCTCCATTACATCGCCGGGTTCACGTCGCTCAAACTTCGCACGTATGCGTTCTATACGACTATCTCTGCATTTTTCTATACGGGTGCTTGGTTTCTCGTCATCGGACTGGCCAATCAAATCCCGGCGTGCGTTTTAATTTAATGTCCTCTGTATTTCCCAAGCGCTCGCATGTTTAAGAGATACAAGACACCTGCATAGAGAATCAAACCGAGTAAATACACCCAGATGCCTGAGAAGCCACTTCCGTAGACCATCACTTCCTTGATTGCTGTTGCTCCGTAAAAGATTGGCATGACGTAACTCAAGTTCCCGAGACCATATGGAATCAAGTCGAGCGGAATGAGTCCCGAGAAGAACACTTGCGGGATGATGGTGAACGGAATCATCTGCACGACCTGTAATTCCGAACGGGCAAACACCGAGATGGTCGCTCCGAAGAGAACGGCCGTACCCGCCATGAGTAGCATCGTCAACATGACCCACGCCATGTTCCCAAGAGAAGACAGACCGAGCACATAAATGGAATAGAGTACGATAAAAATTGACTGTATCACCGCAAACGTCCCGTATCCGAGCGTATACCCTAAAATGACTTGCCCTCGCTTGATCGGAGTCATCAAAAGTCGTTCGAGCGTACCGCCGCTACGTTCTTTAACGAGTGCCATCGCGGATAAGATGAACACGAAGAAGAACGAGAAGAGAGATAGGAAGACGAATCCGAACGAATCGAACGTCGACTGTCCTTCTTCCCCATACACGAATGACGTATCGATCTCGGCTGCGGGGTTGAGCGTCGTCAACGCATCCTGAATTTCACTAACCGCCTTCGACGACTTCGTCGATGGTTCACGCAATGTGATGGTCGTTCCTGCCTGGTCCATTTCAAAGACAGCATCGACATGTTCATTGTCTTCGATGTATGCTTTCGGATCATTGAACGTTGCTTGTTCCACCTCGATCGTCTCTTCTTCAAACGCATTGACGAGCTGTTCTGGTGCGTTGTCATCAAGGACGACAGTTGGCACGTAATCCGAGTCACCGAGCAAGAAGTAGACGAGTGTCAAAATGAGGAGCGGTGCAATCAAAATCAAGGCCACACTTCGTTTATCGTTCAACGTTTGGAAGATGACACGTTTCGCTAAGTTACGCATGACCGCCCACCTCCTCTTTCCCGGCAATCAAGAACAGTTCTTCCACGCGACCGTTCTCGGTCTGGTCGAGCAAGTCCTGTACATGGTCATAGGCAATCAACCGTCCATTGTAGACGAGCGCGGCACGATCGCACTCGAGCACTTCGTCCATGACGTGCGTCGAGACGATGATGGTCGTCCCCTCTCTCCGAATCACTTGAAACTGATTCCAAATTTGACGACGTAAGATCGGGTCAATCCCGACCGTCGGTTCATCGAGGAACAGCACATCTGGCTTATGCAAGATAGCAATGGCTAGCGACAGACGTTTTTTCATCCCGCCTGAAAAATTACGGACGAGTTTATGCCGGTCGTTCGTTAAATCGACAAGGTCGAGCACTTCTGTGATTCGGTCCTGGAGCGCTTTTTTCCCTAACTTATAAATTGAACCGAAGAAGGCGAGGTTCGCCTCGGCCGACAAGTCTTCGTACAAGCCATCGTTTTGCGGCATAAATCCGATTTGCTGGAGCATATCCATGTTTGGCATATTCGTTTCACCGATGTGGACACTTCCTTTGTCCGGTGCGAGGGCACCGATCATGAGTCGGATGAGGGTTGTCTTCCCCGATCCAGACGGTCCGAGCAAACAGCAAATCTCACCGGATGGGATCGTGAAGTCGATGTTGTCGATGGCAAGCTGGTCACCGAACGACTTGTCGACGTGTTGCAATTGAATGTTCATTTCTATCACTCCTTTTCGGCGCCTCATCGTGTATACTCAAGATAATCGACACCGTGTTGGTTTATAAGTTCAGTATAGACCTGGTTCACGGTAGCAACAATCGTCAATATCGGTCATCGTGTTGGTTTTCCGACAGATGAACTTCATGTGTTGAGGAAAAGGAGAAATAATATGGAACAAACCGATTTACGCGTCATCCGGACGAAGAAGTTGATCAAAGATGCCTTCTTCAGCCTTATTGAAGAACAGGGATTTGAAGCCGTCACCGTCAAGCAGTTGACCGAACGGGCCGGCATCAATCGAGGAACCTTTTATAGCCACTATGTGGATAAGTTCGAGTTGATGGAGAAATGTGTCGATGAAATTTTTGAGGAAGCCGAACAGAAATTGATTCATCAGTTGCCACACATCTTCGGAGAAGAACGGACCGACAACTCGTACCATTACCTCATTCCGTTCATCCGTTTCATCGAAGACAACCAAATCATCATGAAGCCGCTCCTCGGACCGAATGGAGACCCGACGTTCCAGGCAAAGCTTCGAAAATTTATGCAAGCTGCCTTGTTTCAGCGCTCTCCGGTAACCTTGTTTAATCCGGATAAGATGATGGTCCCACCGACTTATCTCGTCGCCTATCTCTCATCAGCTCACATGGGGGTCATCTACGAATGGCTGAACAATCCGTCTTCGGAAGAAACGGCGGAAGACATCGCCCGGATCATCTATACAATCACCTATGAAGGACCGCTCGTTGCCGGCGGGTTGAATCTACAAAAATAAGGACAGGTGTTTTACCTGTCCTCCTTTGGAAAGACGACTCTTGCCGTTGTCCCAATCTGTTTCTCACTCGCTAACGTAATCTCCCCACCATGTAACTGTACGATTTCACGGGCGATGGCGAGCCCTAGTCCCGAACCGTTGCGATGACGAGATGTGTCGGCCTGATAAAATCGTTCAAACGCCCGGTCCACTTGTTCAGGTGTCATGCCCTCTCCTTCGTCTCGAATCTCACACGTAATCTGCGTCGCATCCTCTTTCACCAAAAGATGAAGCGTACTTTCTTCATATGCATATTCGACCGCATTTTTTAGGAGATTCGTCCAAACCTGCTGTAGAAGGGAAGCATCCCCCTTCATCACGACTTCGTCCATAGTCAAATCTAGGTTCATTCGTTTGCGCGTCATCTCTGAGTCTAAGGATAAGATGGCCTCCCGGACCTGCTCACTGAGAGACAGTTCTGTCGCATGTAGACCGACAATCGTGTGGTCCAATTTCGCTAGACGGAGCACGTCTTGTGACAAACGCGATAGTCGCTTCCCTTCACGCTCGATTTTCATGGCATACTCGATTTGCTTTTCAGAAGTTCCGTCTCTTTTTAATAACGTGGCATACCCTAAAATCGAAGCGACAGGTGTCTTGAATTCATGTGCCATGACGGATGCCAATTCCTCGTTCTTCGTTTCATTCGTCTCAAGCGTCTCGGTCATTTTGTTGAACTGTTTCGCAAGTGTTCCAATCTCATCTGTCGCGTCATCATGGATTCGTACGGATAAGTCTCCCGTGGTCACACGATTGACGGCATCCGTGACACGGTCGATCCGTCGCGTCATCAGGCGAACTGCGAACAGAATGAGGCCACTTGAAATGAGTGCTGTCAGGAATAGGGTTTGTAACGACACGTCACGGAAAATCGAAATCGGATTCTCTTCTGCGTTTGGAGACAACGTGACAACGGTCTCATCGAGTAAAAAAGCGACTTGTGGAAGACGGTCCGTCTGTGAGATGGTCTCGCCTCGTTCTAATTTTGCGCGCTCCTCAACACTCCACTCCGTGCGATCATAGCGTATCGACTGTACATTTAGTGTCGTATCATCAAAAAGGTCCAAGACTGCTTCAGATGCAAGGTTGTATTCTTGTGAAGCTTTTTGTATACTGCCAGCCCTCTCTACCAACATCTCTTCGACCTGCGTCTTCAGTGTGTTGAACTGAAAGGTCAAGAAAATCGTGAAGGTCAAGAGGATCGGAATCAACAAGAGTCCAAAGAAAATCATTAAGAATCGTCCATAAATGGTACTGATGAATCGTTTCATTCGTTTAGCTCCAATCGGTAACCAAGACCCCACACCGTACTGATTTGAAATGCATCAATCGGCTTCAGACGCGCACGCAGTCGATTGATATGGACGTCGACCGTTCGGGTCTCACTCTCCGTCTCATACCCCCAAATCCGGTCTAACAATTGTTGCCGGGTGAAGACTTGATTGAGATGAGTCGCCAAAAAATAAAGGAGTTCAAACTCTTTACGTGGAATTTCGATTGTCTCGGTCGTTGTTTGTACCGTCAGCGTCGTTTCATCGAGCACGCAGTCGCTCAGCTGAATCTGATGACTGTGATGAATACGCGCTCGGCGTAACAACGCCTCAATCCGTAATTCAAGTTCTTCGAGATCAATCGGTTTGACGACATAGTCATCCGCTCCGGCATGAAACCCTCTCTTTTTGTCATTCATCGCATCGAGGACCGTCAGCATGAGCACCGGGAGCGTATATCCGGCGTCACGTAATTGTCCCGTCAACTCACGTCCGTCCAACCGTGGCATCATCACATCGGTAATGAGCAAATCGACTGGCTCACGGTCGAGCCAATCGAGTGCTTCTTCTCCATCTTTTGCATGAAGGACGCGATAGCCGGCCACCGTCAAATAATCGACTAATAAACCGCCGAGCGCCTCATCATCTTCTGCGAGTAAAATGGTGACCATATTGCTTACCTTCTTTCTAATGGCTTATACGTTTCGCAACGCTTCAATCGGTTGCAAGTTCGAGGCTTTGCGGGCTGGGATGTAGCCGAACACGACCCCGATTACGACAGAGAAACCGAGTGCCAATCCGACAGTTGAACTTGCCAGTGTGAACGGTACGCCCATGACGAGCGTCAGTCCGAAGGCGAGCAGTCCGCCAATCAAGACACCGACGAGCCCTCCGAGCATCGAAAGCAGGACGGACTCAAACAAGAACTGTTGTCGAATCTTACCAGGTGTCGCACCGAGAGCTTTACGCAGTCCTATCTCGCTTGTTCGTTCGGTCACCGAAACGAGCATCATGTTCATGATGCCGATGCCTCCGACGAGTAAAGAAATCGAAGCGATGCCGACGAGGAGCATACTGAGAAGCGCATTGATTTGATCGATGGATGCGAGCGCGTCCTCAAAGCTCGTTACCGTGAAGGCGTCACGCCCATTGAATGCGGTCGTCAGCTGTTGTGTCACTTCATCTTGTACAACAGCTGATGCACCCGGTTCGGTATATAAATCAAACGTGGCAATCGTCCCTTGATGAAACTGTGTTAGTGCAGTCGTCACAGGGATGACAATCGCCTCGTCTGTTGACATGGAAAATTCCGATGATGGCGCAAGCGTTCCAACGACGGTGTAACGAATCCCACCAACGGAAATCTCTTCCCCGAGAGGAGAGGATGTCGGAAACGCCTCTTTCGCAATCGTTTCTCCGAGCAAAGCGACACGTGTCTGTTGATCGACGTCGAGTGGCGTCAATCCGCGCCCGGTTGCGACGACCGAATCATCCTTGAAGTACGCTTCACTTTTTCCAAGAATGGTTTGTTGTTCCGTCTGCCCCGCTACATATACATCGGTCATTTGACTCAGCGTCGGAGAGAGTGAGGCGACCCCATCGATGGCCTCAAGTCGGTCCATGTCCGCCATACTGACACCGGCCTTCCCATCTTCTCCAATTTGAACGGTCATGCGATCAGCTCCAAACGTTGCGACTTCGTCGTTGATGGAATCGGTCACACCGGAAATGATCGTCATCAAAGCAATAATCGAAGCCGTCCCAATGACAATCCCTAAAATCGTCAAGAAGGAGCGCATCTTGTGACTGATGACCGTCAACCAAGCCATGCGTATATTTTCTCGAATCATCGCACCCGTTCCTCCTTTTCAATCTTCCCGTCACGCACATGTACGATACGAGTCGCTTCTTTGGCGATATCGATATCATGGGTGATCATGATGATTGTCTTTCCTTCCGCATGTAGCTCGTGAAAAAGCGCCATGATTTGACGACCGTTCGTTTGATCTAACGCACCCGTCGGCTCGTCCGCGAGAAGAAGCGATGGATTCGTCACGAGCGCCCGAGCGATGGCGACACGTTGCTGCTGACCACCTGACAACTGATTCGGCAGGTGATTCATCTTATCGCTTAATCCGACACGTGTTAGCATCTGTCGAGTTCGTTCCTGTCTTTCCGCTTTTGAAGATCGTTGATAAATGAGCGGAAGTTCCACGTTCTCTCGAGCACTCAACCGAGGAAGTAGATTGAATTGCTGAAAGATAAACCCGATGCGTTCGTTCCGAAAAAGAGAGAGCTCCGTTTCGGACAATCCGGTCACATCCTTGTTCCCAAACCGGTAACGACCGCTCGAATAACCATCGAGACAACCAAGGATGTTCATGAGTGTCGACTTCCCTGAGCCGGACGGTCCTAAAATGGCGACGAACTCGCCTTCTTTCACCTCTAAATCGATTCCTCGTAATACGGTCTGCCGATTGTCACCCTCCCCGTACGATTTAGTCAATTGTTCGACCGAGATGAGCGTCGTCATCATTGCACACCTCCGATTCGTGGAGGCATCAACCCGCCACTCGTCGTCTCGTCGAGTAAGAGTACTTCTGTGTCATCCAATCCATCCTTGATCTCGACTCGGCTTCCGTCTGTCAATCCAAGTTCGACCTGTCGTTTCACCGGACCTTCGTCTCCTTGCACATATACGTATGCATCTTCATCCTCAAACGTGATGCTGTCGAGCGAGAGCGTCTCCGCATTCTCTGCACGATCGACGATTAAACTTCCTTCTAACGTCATCCCATTCCGTAAATTGTCCGTCTCAGGGAGGGTCACGGTCATCGCATAGCGAGCGGATGCTCCAGGTGTTGTCATCGGTTCTGCCTCCTCTGAGATAACATCGATTGTCCCTTCGACCTCTGCATCGAGCGCTGTCACATAAATCGTCAAGTCATCTCCCTCATTCACTTTTCCGATATCTCGCTCGTCTACCATCAAACGCCCTGTCGATTCTTCTCCGACTGTCGTGACTTGTCCCGCAAACGTGTAACGATTTTCAATCGTCTCCACTGAGACGGCTTCCGTTTTATATTCAGTTGCATCCGGCATCAAGAAGACTCCAGCTCCTAATGTAAGGGCAAGCACTCCAATCCCCATGCCCCATTTCAGTTTTTTGTTCATCCTGTGTTCCTCCTTATTGTTGATACGTTAAGGATAAACACAAGTTGTAAACAAATTATATATGTTCCTCCTTATTGTTGATACGTTAAGGATAAACACAAGTTGTAAACAAATTATAAACGCCTCTCGCGATAAACGAGAGGCGTCCACTTATGAAACGCGAACATGCACATGCAAGTTCCCATTTGCTTCAGTTGTCGTCTGGTATGCGTTCTGTACTGCCTCTAAATCATGCCAGGCAATGCGGTATGACTTTCCTCGCATCCCTTCAAACTCGAAGGCGAGATGTTGTAAATCCGACATACCTAGGATGCGGTCAAACGGTCCACCCTCGCCAGTCCACTCCAATTGATTCGCCGAATCCTTCAATACGAGGTCGAGTCCATGTATCACTTTTTCTTTGATCAATTGTCCATCCGCCGCAACACGCATCCCGTCTTGAATATCATGCATTCGACACGATTCAATCTCATCAAACGGAATGGTGATTTCATGGCCGTTCGCAAAGTGAAGCGTGATTGTTTTTACGATCATCTTAGATTCCTACTTTCGTTCAGTCTCTGTTCCCTTACTATACATAACTTTTGTCGGTTCAGGGATGACATCTTTGTGGATGTGGCAAATCCGTAAAAGCATGTTCGTTTCATTTGGAAACGGGAATAGAAAAGATAGCACTCATTCTGTTTTTTGAAAATAACACTTCGGAAAGGCGGCGAATATATGCCATCAGTGGAAAAGTCGGTCATCGTCATCGGCGGAGGGCTCGGCGGCTTGTCAGCGGCCATCTCACTCGCTCAAAAAGGTTACGACGTCTCACTCTACGAAAAGAACGACCACATCGGCGGGAAAGTGAATCGGCTCGAACAAGACGGATTCGGTTTCGACCTCGGACCCTCGATTTTAACGATGCCTCACATCTTCGACAAACTGTTCCGTGGAAGTGGGAAACGCATGGAAGACTATGTATCCATCCAGCGGCTTGAGCTCGAATGGCGCTCGTTCTTCCCGGACGATACCGTCCTCGACCTTTACCATGACCTCGAACAGATGCAGCGGGCAAACCCTTCCCTCTCTCGAAAAGACATGCAGGAATATCGGGAACTGTTGAATTACGCAGCCCGCATCTATAAGACGACCGAGAAGGGCTACTTGGCCGAAGGGTTTGAATCCCCATTAGAAGCCGTCATGAAAACGGGCATCTTCCCGACCCTATTCGGATTCGATTTGACGTCGACGATGTATAGCGCCATCAAGAAACGGATCAGCAACCCACATCTTCGAGACATGCTGTCGTATTACGTCAAATATGTTGGGTCGTCTCCTTATAACGCACCAGCCGTCTTAAACATGATGATTTACATGCAGTACGCCCAAGGCTGTTGGTACGTCGAAGGTGGGACCCACAAACTCGCGGAAGGATTGACAAAGCTCGCCGAAGAAATCGGTGTGAAGCTACATACCGGTCAGGGCGTCGTCCGTGCCCACGCGGTGAATGAAAAGATTACAGCAATCGAGCTTGAAGATGGACGTCTCCGTTCGGCCGATTATTTTGTCTCGAACATGGAAGTGATCCCGTTCTATCAGAAAATGGTCGACGCCGACGAACAGTACGTCGACAAACTCGTCGATAAATATGAACCGGCCAGCTCTGGCTTCGTCCTCCATCTCGGCGTGAAGAAAGCCTATCCTCAGCTCGCGCACCATAACTTCTACTTCTCCGAAAACTTGCATGAGCAGATGGACAAAATCTTTGAGAAACACGAACTTCCGGACGACCCGACGATTTATCTCGTCAACGTCAACAAGACCGATCCGACTCAAGCGCCACCGGGACATGAGAACATAAAAATCTTGCCTCACATCCCGTATATCCAAGACAATCCGTTCACCGAAGAAGAATACGCCGCCTTTGAAGAGCGTGTTCTCGATAAGTTAGAACGGATGGGTCTCGATGGTCTGCGTGAACATACGGTGACGCGTGACGTATGGACGCCTCATGATATCGAGCGGACGTATGGATCGGACCGAGGAGCTATTTATGGAACGGTCGCCGACAAGAATCGGAACGGTGGCTTCAAGCATAAGAAGCAGAGCGAACTCTATCACAATCTCTACTTCGTCGGGGGAACCGTCAACCCGGGCGGCGGTATGCCAATGGTGACGTTGAGTGGTCAACAAGTGAGCGATAAAATCGCGAAACGTGACAAAGTGAAATGACTTTCTTTCATCCCTCATTCAATATGAGGGATTATTTTTTGAAACTTTTTCCAATCTCCTTCCGTATATTGTGCTACGATACAAACAATCAAATAGACAAACGGAGGAACAAGATGCATCAAATCACAAGTTATTTATTTATGTATGCCAAAGTTGTCGTCACGGATAAAGTTCCATTCATCTGGACATTCGTAATTCCACTCATTATCGCCTTGACGCAGTCATCTTCAGATATTCGCCAAGCGACGACAGCGGAATACTACCCAGGACTCTCTTATTTCTGGGTGTATATTATTCTTGCTACATATGTGAACGGTGTGGGCATCGAACTCGCCCGCATGCGCGAATATGGACTGATGAAAACATACGTGATGATTTCCGGGAACAAACTGACGTATGTCATCGCCGTCATCTTGGCGCAACTTCTATTCGCCTCCATCAGCCTACTTTTATTCACAACGGTCGTTACGCTCGTACACGGATTCTTCTCGTTCAAATTGATTGCAACGTCTCTACTCGTATTGATTGGGAGTATCCCGTTCGCGGTTGCCAGTGTCGCCATCACGGCACTTCCAGTGAAAGTGTCGAGTCTCGGAACGTTCGCAAACATTCTGATGTTCCCACTCTTTTTATTGGCAATCAAGTCACCTGATCAATGGTTCAGCTTCCTCAACCCGTTCTACGCGCTCCATGAATTCGCGCTCGGGTTGCTGCATCTGACGACTCAAGTCGATCTCTCGTTCGGAGTATGGGCGACATTCCTTTCCGTATTCGGTTACTTCATCATCGGTGCGATTGCGTTGAAACGCTTCAGTCTCGTCTCACTCATCACACGCTAGGAGGTTCTTATGCACGTAACCCAACTCACTTATCGCTATCCGAAAGCGACGCGCCCTGTACTCGACGGCGTCTCGTTCACCCTGCAACCAAATAAGCTGAATGTGTTGATCGGACAAAACGGTGCCGGCAAGACGACACTGTTTGATTGTATGACGGGTACCCTTCCCGTTGACAAAGCGTCACTCGACCTCGTTCCGACAACGGACATGTTGTATTTGACACAACTCATGTACAACCATCATGAGTTGACAGGAAAAGACTTCGCCTATTTCATCGGACGCCTGTCGCAGCGCCCCGACTTCAAGAAACTTGAGTCTTATATAAACAATCTTTCGACGTCCCGAGAACAAGAACTTTTCGAACATCTATGGACGATGAAACTCGGGAAGATGTCTGTCGGGGAGAAAAAATGGCTCTTCGTGACACTATTGTCTTCCATCAAGCGTTCCCTCTACTTATTCGATGAGCCAACGAGCGGGGTCGACCCGGCGTCACGCATTCAAATCATGCGTCGCCTGCAGCGACTCGTCGATGACGGTAAGACATGCCTCATCTCGACGCATCAGTTGCATGACTTGGCTCAACTTGATGCCCACGTCATCTTCTTGCACGGCGGACGTATTTTGTATGAAGGGGACTTCCAAGACTGGCTCAAAGAATCTGGAACGACCGACCCGGATGAAGCGTTCGTTCGGATGGTCGACACACCACTTGATGATGTGGCGGTGACACGATGAATGACTCGTTTTGGGAACGACACCGGTTCACATTCTATACAATCGGCATGGTCGTCTGCGGTTTTCTCATCTCCATGTTCTCATGAAAAAACTCAGCCTCTGACGCTCTGTCAGGGGCTGAGTTTCTGTTTACGATGTGCTTGTCGTAACTCTCGATTGGTCACATGCTCCGGGTCCGCTTCACGTAGTTTACGGTCCATCGGGATGTACAAGATGAGAAGCGGGATGACGCCAATCAATGTGACACCGAGTAGTTTCTGCATCGAATCGAGTGCGAACTTCGTGAGGAAAGTGAATACACCAAGTGACACAAACATAGTGACGATGATTAGAAATTCTCGGCGAACGAGACGTTGATATTCCTCGTCTTCGTTGAATGTGCGTAACAGTTTCATCCGTCGCCATGCTTGATAGAGCATCGGCAGTTGAGTCACGAGGAAAGAGAAGGCAACCGTCGTCACCGTGACACCTTTTATGACTGAAACGACTAGAAATAAAAACAGGCCGATGATGCCAAATATTGCGCTGACCCCTCGCGCGTCGAGATCCTGTTCGACCATTTTGGGGAGACGTTCTTGTTTATCCATTCACTTTCCTCCTTTTTTGTTTCTTCCGCTCAAATTGGACATGGCCGAGCTCGACACCCGTCACATGTAACGGGTCGATTTCTTTTAGCTTGCGGTCTAAGCGAACGCTTAACGTCAACAAGCTGATGATTCCGATAAACGCTGCAATGATGAACGTGAGTAATGTAATCCATTCAAGCTCTATACAAGCAATCAGGATGAGAAGCAGAAGCGGCTGAGCAAAATTCAATAAAAACTCGAACCGCACAAGTTGTTGGTATTGCGTGTCCTCGTTAAATAAAAGGAGTAACTTTTTGCGATGCCATGCATGATACAAGAGCGGAACTTGTCCAACGAGAAGCATCGGTAACAATAAGAGAATATCCGTCTTCCAAAAATATAAAAAGAAGAGCAACATGACGCCGATTAACGGAATCACCATTTGTCTCTTTCGTTTCTCATCATCTCTCAACATTCGTTCTAATCTAACTTCATGGTCTACCATCGAATCCCCTCGAGTGTTCTCGTTATTTTTATGTACGAAATCTATTCTCGATTCGTTTCATTCCTTACGCTTCTCCCGATTCATCAGTCCCAATAAACTCTCGACGACATGTTCGTCATCAATCTTCAGAACCTTCCAATCCACCCATGACTCAAGAAGTAGGCAACCCGCAATGAGAACAGCTCCACCAAGGCTCATCGTGTCTAGCGTAATGTACTTCAGTGAGTAGAGCGCCAACATCGACATGACACCAATCAAGAGAACGAACTGTACGGTGCCTTTCAAGTAGATGAATCTTCGATATATAGTCGAGTCATTGAATTGTAAAAACAACTGAATTTTGTGCCATGTTGCCACCAGAAGCGGCATGAGCATCGCCGCACAAAAGATGAACAGGGATAGGCTCATTCTTGAATCATTGAACAATAGCCAAAGCGCTGTCACTACACCGATGATCATCACAAAGAGCGGACCCTTTTTAGTCCATGCCTTGTCATATAAGTATTCCATTCGTTCTTCCCGTAACACATCACACACCTCCAACAGTAAAAATCATCCAATTCTCTCTGTATGTTCATCTTAACAATCTAAAAACAAACTTTCGAGGATTTTCCATTAAAAAGGAAAAAGCACCTGATGTGGATCAGATGCTTTTCGTTATCCGGCTTTCGAAACTTTCGCTGATGTGACGGGTGTCTTCCCACTCAACTGAAACACGAGCACTCCACCAACAATCAAGACAATCCCGACGGCTGTCTTCCATGTGAACGGGACGGCCGCCAAACCGAACCAACCTAACGTATCCCAGAGAAGCGCGAATAGGATTTGAGACACCATGACGATCGAGATGGCATAACTCGGTCCGAGCCGCTCGACACCTTGCGTTACACTCATGACGACCCCGACGCCAAGGATTCCGCTGAACCAGTACCATGTCTCCATCTCCTCTACTCGGAACAAGGCACTCCCTTCTTGGAATAGACCGATCAGGAGCGATGCTAAAAATCCGAGTCCAAGGACGAGTGTCGTCGTCGCCCACGCACCAACACGCTTTTTAACATTGGCGTTAAACGTATTTTGTACACAGACGAGCATTCCGCCGATGACAGCAAGCATCATCCCAATCGCCATGGTTCTCCCCTCCTATTCATAAATACTCTCCCCGACAATCTCCAACAACCCTTCCCGGTCGATGATGGTAATCATCCGCCGATTTCGTTCAATCAATCCTGCCTCGACGAAACGCCGAAGCGTCCGGTTCACATGACGATAACTCGTCCCAATCAAATCAGCGATATCCGTCAATTGATCGACAGTCGAACCTAGCGTTTGGTCATCTGGCGTCATCGACAATAAATAACTCGCCAAACGTACTTCGACAGGATAGAACAAGTTGAAGCTGAGGGACTGCGACTTCCGTTCGAACTTTCGCGTGATTTCTTCCAATAAATAATGTAACCAGGCGACTTCTCCGTGCGCGTGACGTACTAAATCCTCGAATCGGATGACGAGCATCTCAACTTCTGTGACAGCTTCGACCGTATTCAAATAAGGAGTCCGCTGAATATATTCGATATCCCCAATTAAATCGAGCGGATATTTGAAGGAGAGGACGAGTCGTTTGCCGGTAGCGGAAGTATGAGAGACTCGAATCTTCCCTTTTACTAAGAACCGAAGATGCTCTGCTTCATCGCCTTGCGTACAAATGACGTCTCCTGCCTCATATCGGACAAGCTTCAATTTTTGTTGCGCAGCGACGGGCAAAACGGCTAATTCAAATTGCTTCACATACGCCTCAACCATATACGTTTCCCCCTACCATTTTAATAAAATGACCCCCGCAATCATCATGAACACCCCGAACAACTGCATCCCGTTCAAGTTCCGACGCACCATCCCGAACCATCCACGCCAGTCAATGACGAGCGCGAGCGCCAACTGTGCGATGAGAAACAAGGAAATCGTGAGCGTGACTCCGAGCTCGTGGACGGCTGTCATATTACTGAACAAGATGATCGCCGCGAACGCTCCGCCAGATAAATAGAGCGGGTTCACGTGACGCATCTCGATATACGTGCGGTCGCGTAACGCCAACATGACGAGGAGCGCGATGATGAATCCTGTGAACTGTGTCAACGTCGCCGCTTGCCACGTCCCAATCTGTGAACTGATTCGCGCATTCGCAACACTTTGCAATGTCAGAAAGAAGCCCCCACTAATCGCAAACAACATCCCTCGCATCGTTCTCCCCCCTTAAGATAGACGAATCAATACAATTCCGATCACCATGACAATCAGACTGATGATTTGCACACCGGTGACCGGGTTCTTCTTCGCTCCGAACCAACCGAAACGGTCAATCAGTAAACTTCCACATAACAGTCCGACAATGACGATGATGACAGCAATCCCCGTCCCGACGATCGGAACGATAAGGACATTTCCTCCGATGAAGAGCGCCCCGATGATCCCACCGAGCCAGATCCACCACGGTTGACCTTTCAGTTGACCGAGTGGAACGGGTTGACGTGAGACGAGCAAGATGAGCAAGAGCGCCATCGTCCCGACAACGAATGAGACCAATGCTCCTTTCAGTGCCGATTCGAGCACCGTACCCAAATAGCCGTTAATGGCCGTTTGCGTGGCACTCATCATTCCTGTGAAAATCCCAAACAGTCGCCAAAGGTTCAGATTCTCGGTGTCCGTTTCCATCGAGACGACCAACTTGCCTCTTCGACGGTTGAGCCAGTCAGATAAGGCTACCGTTCCGATGACGCCAAGTAAGACGAGCACAACTCCGAACAAACGAAGCGCTGTAATTGGATGTTCGACAGAATTGAACCAACCGAAATGGTCAATCAACAATCCCATCAAAATCTGTCCAAAAATCGGCATGATGACCGTCTGGACACTTCCGAGCCTCGGGAACAACAAGATATTTCCCGTTAAGAACAAGACACCTAATAGTCCACCAATCCACATCCACCCTGGACCTTCCTGAATCACTGAGCTATCAAACCCGAATGACTGTCCGGTCAAAAGGAGTAACAGAAATAAAAAGATGGTCCCGACGGTAAACGATAAAAACGATGCGACGAACGGGGAGCCGACCACTTGGCGCAAACGAGAGTTCACACTCGTCTGCATCGGTAGCAAAATCCCAATCGTCAATCCAATCAAAATAGCTAACATGAATGTCTTCCTCGATTCTTCTACTAGTTCTCTATACATTGTCAGCTTACGCCTCGGCACTCAAGAAGAAAAGGACCGATGTCCTCAAATAAAAAAACGAACCCTTTTCAGGTGTTCGTTTTGGACTCATGGAAACGCTGATCGCGTGCTTCACGCAATTCTTTCCCAAGTACGTGATGCACATCGGACTTATGAAGCTTTTGATTGATGAGGTATGGTGTCAAAATCGACAGCCCACCAATCCCGAATAACCCGGCAATGGCAACGACGGGCGACAACGAATCAGCATAATAGGCGGCTAGTAGGCAGATGGTCGAGACGAAGCAGAGCCACTGGATTCCAAAGTCTGTATACACCAGACGTTGATAACGGGCATCCTCGTTAAAGGTAAGAAGCAGTTTTGTCTTCCGCCACTCGAGACAGAGATATGGAAAAAAACTGATGAACACGATGAGCGGAGCGTACAGTCTGTACTGCGCAGCGATGAGGAATGTCATCACGACGGTCGCGATGGCGACGCCCCACCGCCAACGCCAATGACTGTCATCTTGTTTGAGCAACTGTTCAATTCGCTTTTCTTTCGTCAGCATATGTACTCCCTTCGTAAGATCGATAGTGCTTCGTCACCTCATCCCGTGTCGGTTGGTCCGGGTCGGCTTGTCGTAATTGCCGGACGGTCTGATAGTGAGTCCATGCTAGCAGGACAATCCCTAGACCAATGATGCCCAGGACGATGAAGCCTAGACCGATTGACGAAACCTCAAGGCGACTGAGAAGGACCATTCCTATGACCACTCCAATCCAGTAAGAATAGAGGCGGTACAAGCGTCTCGTGAGTAACTCGGCTTTTCCGGACGTCAAGGTTTGCAACTGTTTACTTTCTTGACGTGTGAGATACATGAGTCCAGTCGCTGCTAGCGTCGACCCAATCCCCCATATCCACCATGTGTCAAAACCGAGCACAAAACTGTTACAGACAATGAGAGCTGCTGTAAGCCATATGCTCGTATTTTGATACATTTTCCGATATGCCCCGATATATTGAATTCGTTCTTGTTTTGTCATGACTCTTTACGACCTTTCCTTGAAATATCATCTAACGCATGTTTCAAACGCTCACGGTTTGCCCGGGTCCATTCGCCCGATGTGACGTGGTGCTCATCAAGCGCGGACTGCTTTCGGTCAATCCAACGTGGAATCAATATGAGACACGGTCCGCCGACGAGGAGCGTCCAACTCATCCAAGGTAAGAGATCGATTCCGTTGAAATGCATGACAATCAAAATCACGAACCACATCAGACTGATTAACATGACAGTAAAATCGATACGCAATAGATGATGGTAGCGTGTCGATTCGTTGAAGGATTGCTGTAATTTCATCTTGTTCCATTCAAGCCATGTCGCATAAAGAAGTGCGACACCTGGTAGGAGAATGCTATACGGACTCCATGTCGACAGAAAATAAATCGATACGCCTAACATGACTGCACTTACGATGATATTCAGACGGGTGAATCGCTTCTCAAACTGCTCGATTTGTTGAAGTCGTTCAGCTTTGTCCACGGTGTCACCTCAGTCTTTTACGAAGTCGAGTTTGATTTCGCGGCGCATCGGTTGTTCCGCGTCATACTCGGAAATCTGTCTGTCGAGCATCTTCTGTAAGAAATGCAATAAGATGACTCCACTTAAGAAGACGACGAATAGCGACCATCCCGGCCAACCGATTAGAACGATGAATGGAAAGAGGATGGCTAATAAGACGAGTAGCCCCATTTCCGATACATACTGCCAATCGATGATCCGTTTGGCTTGTTCCACATTCGTTAACTTCCTGACGAAGCGACGTTCTCGTCCGATGACGTAAAGCATAATTGTTAGTACGAGCGCCAACGGGATGGTGTACATCGGTTCTCCATTAGATTGAAGCACGAGTACGACAAGTCCACCTGTCAGTATTGCAAGAATTGAGCGCAACAAAAGCCAACGCTGCTGATAACGATAAATCGTATTGATCCGTTCTTGTTTATTCATCTCATTCATCCTTTCAGAATCGTCGAATCTCTCGACGTGTCGGTTGTTCCGGGTCGAGCCAGCGGATTTGTTGATCGAGCTTCTCTTGAGCCCATAAGATATAAAGCAATGCCCCACCGATGAGGACCGCAGGAATCCAAGACCACTCTATGATTCGAATGGCCAACGGATTCACCAGTCCGAGCAATGCGATAAAGAGGAAGTCCAGATGATACTGCAGTGTCACGACACGTTTCACCTGTTCTTGCTCCGACAATTGACTGATTGCCTCTGCTTCATTCGAAAAGAAGTAACGCGTCGCAAGTAACACCCCACCGATGATTGCGAACCCAATCCAAATGTTCCCATCCGTTCGCATGAGGAAATAAACCGCAAGACCTGCCGGAAGCGCTAAGAGTAAGCGTTGCAGGAGTCGCTTTCGATTTGATCGTTTGATTGTATGTAGTCGTTCTTGCTTGTTCATCTCATTCACCTCTTATTTCACTATACGGGATGCGCACGAGAAAAGTTCCGTTATTTTACATTTTCGTACCAAAGTCATGTTTCTTGACGATATGACTATCTCAGCTTATAGTTTAGTTAACTTAACTATATCTTAAAGAATGAAAGTACGAGGTTATCAACATGAGTTTATTAAGCAATTCCCGATTTGTGTTTACCTGGTTATCCGGGATGACGCTCACGCTCGGGTTTTCAATTTTCTTCTTGAGCGTCTCGTGGTTAACCATTGATGTGTTGAAACAACCGACGCTCCTCGGTATCATTCTGACCGCGGTTTCGTTACCTCGTGTGATCATGATGGTGTTCGGCGGTGTGTTCGCCGACCGGTTCCAAAAGAGTCGCTTGTTATGTTTAACGAATATCGGGCAAGGCATGTTGATGTTAATTGTCGTCTCGCTTCATTTTGCTGACGCATATTCGGTGGCAGCACTCTTGGTCATCTCCATATTGTTTGGTCTTTTAGACGGCATGTCTTACCCCGCACTGTCATCACTCATGCCTTCAATCGTATCAGGTCAACAGTTTCAACGCGCGAACTCCCTCTTCCAAGGGTCGCTCGAGTTGATGTTCGTCATCGGCCCGTTCCTTGCAGGGATCCTACTCACGTGGGGAAGTTTTGGTCTCAGTTTCGGCACAGCGGCTGCCTTGATCTTCCTCTCTGCGATTTTAATCATGCCTCGGCTGATTCAAGATCACATTCCCGAGGTCGCTCCGCTCTCCCCAAAAGATGTGCTCGTTGATTTGAAAGAAGGCATTCGTTACGTATCGAAGACGCCTGTTTTACGAAGTGGAACGTTCACGATCGCCATCGTCAACTTGTTCGTCATGGGACCACTCATCATGAGTATCCCGATTCTCGTCGGTGCGGTCGGAGGGACGGCTTTTGATTTAAGTATTATCGAAGGCGGACTCGCTGTCGGGACGTTCGTCGCAAGTTTCCTGATTCTATTATTGCGGTCCGTTCATCGGGGACGTTTCGTCTTCCGAGCACTGTTCCTGACGCTCGGCGCCTTCTTCCTCTACACGCAGGTTCAATCGATTCCGCTGCTTGCCGTTGCGGCTTCCATGAGCGGATTTATGATCATGCTCGTGTATTTGCCGACCGTCACCATCATGCAGGAACAAAGCGACCCTGACAAAATTGGACGCGTCATGAGTATCATGTCACTCGCCGCCTCGGGCCTTGAACCGATTGCGTTCGCCATCTTATCGGTTCTTGTCGCCTTGTCCGTCCCGATTCAAACGCTCTTATTGGCATTTGGTATAATCGGACTAGTGTGTGGTGTCCTCTTATATCTCCGGAGTGAAACGTTCCGACGGACACCGTAAAGAAAGGATGAATGACACGTTGAATGAAACACGAAAACAACAAGTCCTCACGATGTACCGCCAAATCGATGAGCTCGACTTGCTGTTCACGAAATATTTCACGGAATTGAACGAATTTGAGTTGAGTTATCAACAAGAACAAATGCTGCTTCTCTTCAAACGCCAAGAGACGTGGACGACGACAGAGATCGCGACGAAGATGTCCATCTCCAAAAGTGCCGTCAGTCAGGTGATCAAAGTGCTCGAGCAACGCGACTTCGTCGTTCGGGAAAAAAATCCTGAGAACCTTCGGGAAAGCTTCATCCGACTCGGTTCGAACGGTCTGGCGTACTCGAAACAAATCGATGAGATTGAAGAACGCCTCGCTGAAGAGATGTTCTCCGTCCTCGAGGATGACGAGATGAAGATGATCAACCGCTCGCTCGCGTTGATGATTCAAAAGTTCAAATGAAGAAAGGGATTTCCACATCGGAAATCCCTTTCTTTTAGTTCATCTTATTTTTATATCGTTCAAGTCCTCTGACCGCATACTCATGATCGAGCTCTGGTGTTAAGCCTGCGACTGTCACCGTACCAATCATTCCGGCACCGTTCACGCGGATCGGAAGCGTTCCTCCGATGGCCTGATAGTCGTTCGCTGGTAACAGTGAATTTGTATCGTGTGAAAGATCCGACTCCTCAAAACGCTTTGCGATGAAGTGCGAGCTACGTTGATAGTGATCCGTCACCCGTTTCTTCCGGAACAACCACATGTAATTCTCTTCTGTCGTCCCTTCCATCAAATGCGTGAAGACCGGGATACGGTTCTTTTCAATATGAACGGCGACGTTTACCCCGTCCTTTTTCGCCAAGTCGATGATCGTCTGACCGAGTTGAAGTGCCTCTTCGTGACCGAACGTTGAAAGTGTCAATTGTTCCTCTTGTGCTTGAAGTTGTGTTGTATTCATCATAATCTCTCCTTTTGTTTGTTGTAACTGACCATCGCAAGAAGTGACGCGAGTAACGCCATCCCTGCTCCGACAAAGGCGGTATTCAATACGTCTGAGACGGCGAGGACGACACTACCGAGCGTCGAACCGAGTGCGATCCCAATATTGAATGCCGAAATGTTTAATGCAGATGCCATTCCTTTCGCCGACGGGACGTATCGTTCCGCGAGCTGAACGATGTGTGTCTGTACACCGGCTGACATCATGAACGCTACGAGTCCGAGAAGTGAAATGGCAACAAGCGCCAAGAATTTCTCCGGTAATAGGACGTATTGCAGCGCTAAAATGACTGCTTGAGCAAGAAAGACGAAACGTAAGCCTTTGAGCGGCTCCTTGTCTGCGATTCGTCCTCCGATGATATTCCCGATAGCGACAAACACGCCGTATAGTAACAGAATCCACGTGATGCTCGAGCTCGCATACCCACTGACACCCGATAAGATCGGTGCCATATACGTGAACAGGACGAACGTCGCCCCGAACCCGAGGATTGTCATTGTGA
>NZ_JAPEHX010000042.1:0-27939 GCF_028823655.1 Exiguobacterium sp. B2(2022)
TCTTTTTGTTATGCGAACACTTCTTGTTCGATTTGTTTCAATTCGTAGAACATACCACGTTTCATCATCAATTCCTCATAAGATCCAACTTCGACGATTCGTCCAGCTTCCATCACGATGATTTGGTCGAAGGTTTCGAGTCCCGTCAAGCGGTGACTGACAAGGATGAGCGTCCCTGCCCCAGCCTGATTCACTAGTTCAGAAAAGACATGCGCTTCCGTTCCTGCATCAAGCGCTGAAGTAGGTTCATCAAGCAACCAGATCAGCCCGTTTTTGAGAAGGGCTCGGGCAATCGCTAACCGTTGACGTTCTCCGCCTGACAAGTTCGCTCCTTTCTCAAGGACCGGCTCATCGAGTGAAAACGATAAACGGACACGTTCAAGCGCCACAAGCATCTCTTCATCGGTAAAGTCACCAGCCAGTGCCAAGTTCTCCCGTACGGTCCCGTAAAAGAAGTGATTGTCTTGCAAGACGACACTGGCATGTTGCCAGATTGAAGTCTGTTTCATGTCATTCAAGTTGTCTTGATCGAGTCGGATCGTCCCGTCTTCTGTCCGGACAAATGCCAACAACAGTTGGAGCAACGTCGACTTCCCGGAGCCGCTCGGTCCGACGATGACCGTCTTCGAACCGCTCGGGATGTGTAACGACACATCGTCAATCACGTCCCGATACGTATCCGGATAGCGATAACGAACATGCTCAAATGAGATGGATGGCGATGCCGTGAACGTCACATCCTGACGTTTTGCTTCGAGCGCCTCAATCGTTTCACTTGGCTCCATCACTTCAAACAATCGATCAGCGGCTTGTTTGCTGTCTGCAAAGTGTCCCGGGAACACAGCCATCGGTGTCGTGTTCTCAAACGCCGTGAGTGACATCATGATGAGCATCGCCAAGAAGAGCCCATTCAAATCCCCATCTACGACTTGATAGGCACCGATTGCCAAGACGCCCCATGAGACGAGTAAAGAGGCAGCGACGACGAGTGCGGAGTTGAAAAATTGGTTCGTCGTGTCTTTCCGCTCCGCTTCCATGTAGCGTTCGCTACGCGCATAGACGGCTTGCTTCGTACGATCGAGTTGATGATGTAGTTTTAAATCTCGATATCCGTACATCATCTCGGTCAACTGAATCGATACATCCCCGCGCAATGCACGAATCGTCTCGTCATGACGAGCGCGAATTCGAGCAAATCCGAGTGGGATCAAAAATCCGGTGACGAGCACACCGAGTAAAATCCATAGACTGACCGCGAACGAGAAGAACGTCACAAAGAAGATCGTACTTAAGAACACGAGCACGAGTATGATCGGCGGATAGAATACGCGGAGAAAATAGTTTTGTAGACTCTCCACATCTCCGACGACACGTGCAAGCAAATCCCCACTCCGATATTTTGCAAAAATCGAGGGGACGAGCGGTTCAAGTTGTCGATAAAAGCGGACACGCAGCTCGCTCAATATCGTAAACGTCGCCCGGTGTGACGCGAGGCGCTCCCGATAACGACTTCCTGCCCGAATGACCCCGAACAGTTTGATGAGGACGACGGGTACCATGAGCGCATACAGTGGCGGAACAAGCCCTGCCCTTGAGACGAGGTATCCGCTTGCTGCAAACAGGGCGACCGCCGCAATCCCGGCTGCATATCCAAAGAAGATGGAGAGAAAGATATCTTTCTTCTCGCGCATCATCCATTTTGTAATCGTCCAAAGCGAGTTCATCGGCTCACCCCTTTCTGAAGCGCAAACAGTTCCGCATACTCTGGGACGGCGAGCAACGCGTCATGTGTGCCTTCCGCAATCCGTTGCCCGTCCTCCATAAACCAGATGGTATCCGCCTCTTTGATTGTATGCAGACGATGAGCCACCGTGATCAACGTTGCCTCTTTCGACAACTCAGCAATCGAACGTCTCACAATCTGTTCGGTCTTCAAATCGAGACCGGTCGTCGGCTCATCGAATAAGAGGATACCAGGTCGTTTAAAGAAGACACGGGCGAGTGCGAGACGTTGTCGTTCCCCACCCGATAGACCAAATCCACCTTCTCCAAGCTCCGTCCAGATCCCGTTCGGTAATTGATCGATCACCTCAGACAGTCCTGCCGCATCGGCTGCTTCCCGTAACGCGTGCTCATCGGCCTCTTCGCCTAAGGCGATGTTATCGGCAAGTGTGCCGGCGAATAGATAAGGGTTTTGCGAGATATAGGCAATGTTTCCATACCAGGCAGATTCGTCAAACGACTGAAGAGGTTCACCATCCACGAGGACACGTCCCGATTTCACCTGTAGCAGTCCGGAGATGACGTTCAGTACTGTCGTCTTCCCGGAACCGCTCGCACCGACCAAGGCTAGGTGAGTGCCGGACGGAATCCGACCGCTCAACGGTTGAAGCGCAAAGCGTCCGCCTGCATATTCGAAGGAGACGTCTTCGAGTTCAAGGTTTGGTGTTCGTGAACCAAGTGACTTCGTTCCCCATTCGATGCGGTCATCGGGGGCGTCTAATACCTCAAAGATTCGGTCGGCCGCACCCATACTTCCACGTCCCGTATGGAAGGCACTTCCTAAATCTTTAATCGCCAAATAATACTCTGGCGCTAACACGAGAATCAAAAAACCAGAGAAGAACGTGAGGTTCTGCCACACGACCATCTGTAAGGCGACTTCTAACGCGACGACTCCGGTACTGAGCATCGAGATGAACTCGAGCATAAGTCCCGATAAGAACGCCGTCTTTAAAACGACCATCGTCGCATCCCGAAAGTCGAGACTGCTCTTCTCAATCGCCTTCGCCTCTTGCTCCGTGCGATTGTAAAGCTTGAGCGTCGTCAATCCTTGTAAGACATCTAAAAACTTACCGGAAAACTGATTCATCTTCTCCATCTGTTCTTCTGATTTTTTCTGAGTCGCAATCCCGATGATGATGAAGAACAGCGGAATGAACGGTGCAGTGACCATCATGATGACTCCTGAAATCCAGTGTTGGCTGAAGACGACGACCAAAATGAGGAGCGGGATGATCGACGTTTGGATGACTTGCGGCCAATATTGACTGAAGTAAGCGTCCACCTCGTCAACAGCATCCATGAACACACTGACCTTTTTACCTGATTGTCCTGTCAAAGATGACTCGACCGGACTCGTGGCGTACCGCTCCAACAATTGAAGACGTAACGTCTGTTTCGCCTTTTGGGATAAACTCGCACCGATGCGTCCTGACACGTATCCAAAAAGCGCTCGTGCCAATAAGGCAGCGACGAGCCATAGTAAAGCCGGAAGGATGGCTTCGAATGATTCATCCTTTAAAAAGATTCGGTCGACGATGTCGACGATTAAATACGCTTGCGCCAAAATCGATAGTCCAATCATGACCGCGGATAACACGAGTCCGATGATGTGACCCCTTTCGGCGAAAGCAAGGGCTTGCAGTCGTTTCACTGCATTCATCCTTTCTCTATTTACAATTCCATTGCTTTGTGAGATTCATCACTAATTATACAATATGCCACGTGTTGAAGCGAACGCCCCGCTCGTCTGAACATGTAAAAGACGCCCTCATCCGAGTGGCGTCAGTCGATGTCTTGTTCAAAATATTCAGGATGCCCGATCACAAGTTGATGGGCATCGATGCGAAGCACATCTTCTTTTCGAAGCTTGGCTAAAATCGTCGAAACCGTCTCCCGGGACGTACCGGACAGACGAGAAAGTTCGATCGCGGTGAATGGGCATCGGACGCGAACACCTTGTTCGTCCGGTTCCCCTAAATCTTCAATTAAGAAATGGAGCGTATTGATGACACGCTCTTTCGCACTAGGCGTGATGATTTCTTGGACACGCCTTTCATGCAAATCAAGAATACGATTCATCTGGCCAATGATATAGAGTAGCATGCTCGACTGCGTGGACACGAACCGCTCAAAGCGATCCGTCGGGATGTAGATGACCTCAATATCCGTCACCGCTTCAGCCGTATGACGATAGTCTTCCCCTGTGAATAGACCGTTGTATGGGAAAAATTGTTTCGGTTTCACGTAATCGGCGTAATGATGAGTCGCGTTCTCGTTCATCCGTTCGAGTTTGATATAACCGCTCATCAAGAAATACACACGCTCGCGCGGATCCCCTTCCATGAACAATAGTTGTCCTTTCCGATACGTCCGACAATAGACGTGCGGAATCAACTGTTCAAGTGCTCGACTTGGACATGTCGCAAACAGCGTCAACTGCCGTAAATCGTCAATCGTCCACATGTGTCGCATGTTTATCCCCTCATTTCTATTCTTCTATCTTCAGTATAATGGGATTTTTATTGAAAGCGCTTTCTAAATCCGACAGTTTTCTGACATGACAAAAGGGGGTCTCCCCCCTTTTTCAGCCCAACATCAGTTCCAATAGCGCGTCCTGTAAATCACGATCGAGTTCTAACGCATGGAGGTCAAACAGCCATGCCTCGAGACGCGTCTTCGTGGTCGCCATCTGATACAGACGATCTTTCAAGTCATAAGCGATTTCAGCGCGATCTAAGAAGCGATAGACACGATCGAGTCGATGTGCGTTCTGTGTCACATCGACCGGCAGCGTCACGGTCTGCTCCTGTTTCCATTCACCGAGTGGGATGTGTAACGTCTGCGTCTCCGCATCATAGTCCCCTTCTCCGACGACCCCGCGAACTAGAATTGTCAGCGTTCGATTCGTCGGGACGAGTGTCAAATCACCTGACGTCTCGATGTGAAGCGTACGTGCTTCCCAGTCGAGCGTGAACGTCGTTTCGAGCGACGCCCCCGTCTCATAATCCCGGCTTTCCCCGTCATCTTCGTACATCGTGAACGTGTTCGAGGCACCTGGAAAGACGAGTACTTCTAGCTCGCTCGGGTTCCCCGTCTCGTTCGCATGCGGTTCATGCGGCATCATCGGAATGATGGCACCCGCTTTGGCGAAAACCGGTTGTCCTTCGAGTCCACGGAACACACGAATCGATTTGTCGCCTTCATAACGATGCCCTGTAAAGAAATCGAACCATTCCCCTTTCGGCAACCACACGTTCGCCCCCGCGACATGGAGCTGTCGGTCCATCGGTGTGACAATCGGGGAGACGATGAGTTCACTTCCAAAATAAAACTGATTCGGCACCTGATAAGCCGCTTCATCATCGGGATGTTCGATATACATCGGTAACACGAGTGGCAATGCTTCGGCATGGTTCCGATAGTTCATCGTATACAAATAAGGGATGAGCTGATGACGCAGGCGTAAAAATCGCTTCATCGACTGTTCGGCTTCGATTCCGAAACGCCAAGGCTCTTTTCCGTTGAACGTGCTGAACGTTGAGTGGAGACGCATGATTGGACTGAACACTCCGTATGCGACCCAACGTGCTGCGAGCTCATCGTCTTTTTTACCACGATGATGCCCTCCGATGTCATGACTCCACCACCCATAACCGATGTTCGTCGCTGTTGCTGTGAAATACGACTGGAAGGCGAGCGATGCCCACGAGATGATTGTGTCTCCTGAGAATCCGACCGGGTAACGGTGGCTCCCTGGCCCAGCGTAACGAGAAAAAATGAGCGGGCGTTTGCCGTTACGGGCGATATCGATGGCGTGATAATGATTCAACATCCATAACGGATCGAGTCCTTCCATCTTCGACGTCGACCCTTGTTGCCAGTCAATCCACCAAAAATCAACGCCGTCCGCTTCATGCGGGTGATGCATCTGTTCGAAATACGCTTGAATGAATCGCTTGTCCGAAAAATCGAAAGGGATTCGGTCACCCGATTCCGGATCGACCCCCATCGCCTCAGCCATCGCCGCATACTGGTCTTCAAACGCACGGACCCCGTCAGCGGGGTGTAAGTTCAATGTCACCATCATCCCCTCGTCTTTTAACCATTTGAGGAATCGCTTCGGTTCAGGGAATAAGTTTTTATTCCACGAATAGCCCGTCCAGCCACTCCCATACTCTTCCGGGATATCTGTCACGTGCCAGTCCATATCGATGACGCTGACCGAGAACGGGACGTCTTCGGATTTGAAGCGGCGCATCAACGCCTTATATTCTTTTTCATCATATCGCCAGTAGCGACTCCACCAGTTTCCGAGCGCTTTACGAGGAAGCATCGGCGTCGGTCCCGTCAACGTGTAAAAGTCTCGAAGTGCCTGTTTATAGTCATGGCCATATCCGAAGTAGTAAATGTCATGAATTCCTTTTCGTCTCGGTTCGACGAAGCGATCATCCGTCATCAAAAACGAGGACGAATCATCAATGATCGCATACCCTTGTTTGGAGAGAATCCCTTCTTCTAACTCCGTCGCACCGTCCACATGGTCAAGCGTCCGCGCTGTCCCTTTCAGCGTCCGCTCGGGACCGTTGAACATGTAGCGGCTGTAATACGTACTGAAGTTCCCTTTCACGTCCACATAGAGCGTGTTCGGCGCGAACGGACCTTTCGTATAATATAAGTGAACGTGTTCCGTGATGATTTGAAGCTCTGTCTCGTCTTCGATCACTCGGAATTGTGGAACGTCAAATTCCCGATTCCACGCCACTTGGGTGGCACGGTCTTCAAAAATCCCGTCCTCCGCGTACTCCATCCGAATCAACTGACTCGTCAATACGGTGAAGCGATAACAGCTTCCTTGCACGATTGCCTCTTTTCTTGCTTTTGGTCTCATCCACGACTGATATACATGATTTTCTTCGAATAGGCGCATACACTCGAGCGTTTCCGCTCTCCGTCACTTCCTTCCTGAAATTAGTGCAAACGTTTACACTGAATATGATAGCAATCTCATTTTTGGCATACAACATTCCTTCCCCTTGAATCGGGACAGAAAACAAAAAGTCGCAAACGTTTCACGTTTGCGACACATTCTTATTGTTGGAGGGATGGAGCCAAACGGACGCGTGTTCCGGCATCCCCATAAATGGCAGCTAGCGCCTGGTCGAGTGACGTGATGATGGCGACCCGGTTCGTGCCGGATTCTGCGAACTGTAGTGCCGCTCTCACTTTTGGTAACATGCTGCCCGGAGCGAACTGTCCTTCGGCGATATACGTCTCCATCTGTTCCTTTGAGGTCTCCTGGAGCGCCGTCTCATCTGGCTTCCCGAAGTTGACATACACATGTTCGACCGCAGTCAGGATGAGCAATACGTCTGCGTTGACGAGGTCCGCGAGTTTCGCAGCCGCAAAGTCTTTATCGATGACCGCCTCGATTCCGACATACCCTTCAGTCGTCTCCATGACCGGAATACCACCGCCACCGGAAGCGACGACGATGTGCCCCGCTTCAACGAGCGTTCGGATGACAGCGTGTTCCGCGATTTTCATCGGGACCGGGCTCGGGACGACACGACGGTATCCACGACCTGCATCTTCTTTGAAGACGTAACCCGTCGTCCGTTCGAGATGGAGTGCCTCTTCTTCCGTATAAAACGGACCGATCGGTTTCGATGGATGATGAAACGCACTATCATTCGGATCGACCACGCTTCGTGTGACGAGCGAAGCCACATCTCGTTCAAGACCGCGCGCACGCAGTGCTTTCGTCAGCGCATTTTCAAACCAGTATCCAATCATTCCTTGCGTCATCGCACCACATACATCAAGGGGCATCGCCGGCGTAGCCGGACTGTCTGATGCGGCTTGTTGTAACATTAAATTTCCGACTTGCGGACCGTTCCCGTGTGTGATGATGACGTCGACCCCTTCTGCAATCAGTGCTGCGAGAGATTCTGCCGTCGCCTCGACCGCTCGCATTTGTGCTTCCGCTGTCGCATCTTTACCTTGTTGAATCGCATTTCCGCCTAGGGCGATGACCACACGTTTTTTCTCCATATCGATACCCCCGATCAGATGACTGAGATATTACCAGATAGTATGCGTACGACTGCGAAAATGGCGAGTGCGGTCAACACTCCGGCGACCAACCATTCCGTTTTGTTGAGTGACTTGATGCCATTTTCACGTTGCGCTTTCATGTAGAGAAGTGTTCCTGGTGCGTATAGAAGGGTCGTGAGCAGTAAATAATCGATTCCTGCCGCATAGATGAGCCACAATCCGTAAATGGAAGCGACCAATCCGATCGTCAAATCGCGTGTTCTCCGTTCACCGGTGCTATAACCGATTCCATTTTTCGATACCTTCACTTGGTAAAATGCCGAGAATACATACGGGATCAAAATGGCACTTGAAGCGAGGGAGAACGCAAAATTATAGGCGGCATCTGAAATCAAGAAGGTAAAGAGGAAGAGCTGGATCAATCCGTTTGTTAACCAAAGTGCGTTGACAGGTGCCTGATTTTTATTCTCTTTCGTGAACCATTTCGGGAACACGCCGTCTTTTGCAGCAACGAACGGAATCTCAGCCGCGAGGAGCGTCCAACCGAGCCATGCCCCGAGTACGGAAATGACGAGTCCACCGTTGATGAGCATTGCGCCCCAAGGACCGACTGCCGACTCGAGCAAGTAAGCCATCGCCGGTTGCGAGGCGTTCGCTACGTTTTCCGGTGTCATGAGGCCGAGCGACATGACAGAGATGAGCAGATAGATGACGAGTGTACCGAGTAACCCGATGACAGTTGCCTTTCCGACGTCAGAACGCTTCCGAGCCCGACCCGAGAGAACGACTGCCCCCTCGACACCGATGAATACCCACAGCGTGACAAGCATCGTCGAGACGACCTGGTCGCGAACACTTCCCCATGAGAAGCCGCCTTGTCCCCAAAAATCGAAGGTGAAGTTTTCGAGATTGAAGAAGAACAACGTAATCGTAATGAATGCAAAAATCGGAACGAGCTTGGCAATCGTGGTGACGATGTTGATCATCGAAGCCTCATGCACCCCACGAAGAATGAGCGTGTGTACGAGCCACAGCATGATGGAAGCTCCGACGATGGAGGCAATATTTTGTCCCCCTTCAAAAATCGGGAAGAAATAGCCGACCGAACTGAACAGCAGTGTGGCATACGCCACGTTTCCGAGCCAGGCAGATAACCAGTATCCCCAGGCCGAGTTGAATCCGACGAACGAACCGAAACCGGCACGGGCATAGCTATAGACACCACCGTCCAAATCAGGGCGGCGCATCGTCAGATTTTGAAAACTGAGACCGAGCGCGATGATCCCGATTCCGGTGATGACCCACCCGATGAGAATGGCACCCGCGTTCGCACCTTGCGCTAAATCGGCGGCCAAGTTGAAGGCGCCACCGCCAATCATCGATCCGACGACAAGTGCCGTCAACGCTCCGAGACCTAATCGCTTGTCTTGCTTGTCAGGATGTACTCCAGCCGAACCACCTGAGTCATGCTCCAACTTCGTAGACATTCTACTCATCCCTTTCGCTTATTTTGAAACGGGAGGGGAAGTCCCCCTCCCCCGTCAACGTTCAAGCCATTCGCGTGTCTCCGTGAGCGTTGCCGCCATTACCGCCTTGATCGTATGCATCCGGTTTTCCGCTTCATCAAATACGAACGAGTGACGACTGCGGAATACCTCATCAGTCACTTCCATTTCCGTCAATCCGTACTGTTCATGAATCGCCCGACCGACCTCTGTCTCTAAGTCGTGGAAGGCAGGGAGGCAGTGTAAAAACATGATGTCCGGGTTGCCGCTCTTTTGAAGCATATCCATGTTCACTTGATATGGTCGTAACAATTCGATCCGTTCTGCGAAAGCTGCTTCTTCACCCATCGACACCCATACATCCGTGTAGACGACGTCCGCCTGGTCCATCGCTTCTTCAATGCTCTCCGTCAATGTGATGACGGCGCCAGTTTCAGCAGCAACCGATTTCGCATAATTGACGATTTCGTCAGATGGCCAAAGTGATTTCGGTGCGCAAATCCGCATATCCATCCCTACTTTTGCGCCACCGATCAATAGCGTGTTCCCCATGTTGTTCCGTCCGTCACCGACGTACACGAATTTGATTCCGGCCAATTCTCCTTTTTGTTCTTTCACCGTCAAGAAATCGGCCAAGATTTGTGTCGGATGATAGAGATCGGTCAACCCGTTCCAAACCGGTACACCAGCATCTTTCGCGAGACCTTCGACCGTCTCGTGGGCGAAACCGCGGAATTGAATGCCGTCAAACATGCGTCCGAGAACGATGGCCGTATCGCGTACCGATTCTTTCTTCCCGAACTGGATGTCGTTCTTGCCTAAATATTCAGGGTGCATCCCTAAGTCGATTGCGGCGACCGTGAACGCACAACGTGTCCGTGTCGACGGTTTTTCAAATAGGAGGGCGATATTTTTCCCTTCACAAATCCGATGTGGGATGCCTTGTTTCTTTTGACGTTTGAATGCAGCAGACAAATCGATCAAATAATTGATTTCTTCACCAGAAAACTCGTTTAACGATAAAAAGTGACGACCTTTCAAATCAAAATTGAACGTTGTAGACATACTGCTTCCTCCTTATCACATTTAGATGTCTTGACGGATAATCGGACAACTCATGCAACGTGGACCTCCACGTCCGCGCGATAGTTCACTCGACATGATTTCAATCACTTCGACACCTTCTTTACGGAGCAGTTCATTCGAGACGTAGTTCCGGTCATATGTGACCACGACACCCGGTGCGATGGCGAGCGTATTCGACCCATCGTTCCACTGTTCGCGCGCCGCTGCGATCGGGTCGCCGCCTCCACAAGGAATCAACGTCGCTTCCTGTAAGCCGAGGACGTCTTTTAACACATTCAACAAATCGCTGTGCTGCGTGATCTGCAATTCACCTTCTGCATTCAATGAAAGTTCGAAAATATTCATCTTCCCTTCCGGTCCTTGAATGAACGGATGGATGGTGAATTTATCATGGTCGACCATCGTAAAGACGGTATCGAGATGCATGAAGGCGCGTGATTTTGGAATTTCGATGGCGATGACTTTTTTGAAGCTGTCTCCATGTTTGAGCAAATTGAGGGCGACGCGTTCGATTCCTTGCGCGGTCGTTCGTTCAGAGATGCCGATGGCGACGACTTCTTTCGATAAGACGAGCTCGTCCCCGCCCTCCATCGCAAATCGATAGTCGCGGTCTGACCAAATCGGAACATCATGTTTCGCAAAGCGTGGGTGATAGCGCATAATATATTGCGTGAAGAGTGATTCACGGCGACGTGCCGGTTCTTTCATTCGGTTGATGGAGAGACCATGACCGATTGCGGCGGCCGGATCTCGTGTGAAATAGAGGTTTGGCATAGGATCTAAAAAGAAGGGGTACGTATCTTCAATCATTTCGTGCAAATGTCGGCGTTTCTCCGGCTTGATCTCCGATTTTCGGATACCGGCCATCACCGTTTCAATCAACATCTCATTATCAAAATCGAGTAAATATTCTTTTAACGTTTCATAAGAGCCGTTGATATTTGATTTCGACTCCGATAAGATATCCGCGACAAACTTTTCGCGCACACCAGGGAGCGACAATGTCTCAGCCATTAATTTTTCGAGGTAAAGGACTTCCACACCGCGATTTTGGAGCGCACTCGCAAAATAGTCGTGCTCTTTTTGAATGACCGGCAAATGGGGAATATCATCGAACAAGAGGCGCTGTCAGCAATACCGTTTTTAATTCTCCAATTTCTGAATACACATGAATCGGATGTTTCAGCGTCGTATCTTGTGAAATCGGTTGATTCGTCATTGAGATCATCTCGCTTCCTCCTTGTGATTCGGGTGTGTGACTACCCTTACCTTATCACTTTACCAAATTTGCGATTGTCTAATCCGGCAGTTCACCTGTTAGTGATTCCACATGGCTATGTATAAACCTTCACCTTTGTGAATGAACAAACAATGCATGAAAATCCGGCGTCCTGACAAGGGGAAATGAGATGTATGGATGATGAATATAATCCTCCTAAAAAAGATGAAAAAATTTTTTTGAGACCTGCAGAGTAAGCTGAAAAATGCGAAAGATCAGGATGTGAGCAAATGAAAATAGAAGAAATGGAATACAACGAACATGAAGCGGCACTTCGCACATTGATTCAAAAGGGAGACCCGGTCGATTTTCAAGACCTCTTCCTCTCCCTCCACCCCGGTGAACAGGCTGATCATTTTATCGAACTCGATCAGCATGAGCGCGCGTTCGTATATCGAACAATCTCACCTGAAATATTTACTGACCTTTTTGAAAAACTGACGTTAGAAGAGCAATGTACATTCATTCAAGAAACGCCTCAGCCGTATGCTGTCCAGATTTTAAATGAGATGTATTCAGATAACGCCGCCGATTTGATGCGGGAGCTACCCGATGCGTTCATGGACACACTATTCGAGCAGATGGACGATATCGAGGAACAAGAAGTCAAAGATTTGATGCAATACCCGGAAGAGACGGCCGGGGCGCTCATGACGACCGAGTTCGTCGTCCTTCAAGCGAACAAGACCGTCGGACTGACTTTAGAAGAGTTGCGTGAACTCGGACCAGACGCTGAGACGATTTATTACTTATATGTGGTCGACCAAGCGCACCAACTGGTTGGTGTCGTCTCTTTACGTGATTTGATTGTCGCGCCGCTCGAGGCGAAAATCGAAGACATCATGGGTTTTCGTGTCATCTCGGCAAACGTCATGACCGACCAGGAAGACTTGGCTCGGATTGTCCAAAAGTATGATTTATTGGCCCTTCCTGTCATCGACGATCAGCAAAAGCTACTCGGCATCATCACGGTCGATGATGTGTTAGACGTCATCGAGCGCGAAACGACGGAAGACTTTGAAGAACTATCCGCGACGAAGGGGTCGTCCGATATCAACATGAGTCCGTTCGAGGCGGCGAAAAAACGTGCCCCGTGGATTGTCAGCCTCATGTTTCTCGGGATGATCACAGCATCGACAATCGGTGGCTTCGAAGACACGCTTGAGACGATTGTACTCCTCGCCGTCTTCATGCCACTTGTCATGGGGTCTGCCGGGAATGCAGCCACCCAGTCCCTTGTCGTTGCTGTTCGTTCGATTGCGCTTGGTACAATCAATCGTAAGAACGTCATGAAGATGATTCGACGTGAGCTCGGGACCGGCATCATCTTAGGGATTGCTTGTATGATTGTCATCTTCGGGGTCATCACGATTCTTTATGACAACATGCTCATCGGCTTCATTGTCGGGGTCTCCATCTTTGCAGCACTCAGTGTCGCCACGATGATCGGCACGATTGTTCCGCTTCTCATCAATCGCCTGAAGTTAGACCCTGCTGTCGCCTCCGGACCGTTCATTACGACGCTGATGGACAATTTAGGGCTCATCATTTATTTCACGGTCGCGACATCTATGCTTCAGTTTTTATGACATTTATAAAAGTTCACACGAAAAAGCGGTGCTGATTTCATCAGCGCCGCTTTCACTCGTTATATTATTGAGATTTCTCTAACAGACGTTCTTGGGTCTCGTTGAAAGCTTCAATGTCTTCATCCGTCATCACGTCGTTTTGTTCTGCCATATAAGGATTATCGTTCAATAATGTCTCTAGTTTACTCAAGTCAGCACTTCGCCCGCTTTCTTGATAAAGATTGGATTCTCCTACCGAAGTCAGTGTCCCCGCCCGATTCACTTTGAAATGTCCTTGTTGTAGACCGACAATTCGATACGCGTGCTCAATCACGGGTCCCTCGTATTTTTGTAAATACAAGAGAACGTTTTCTCCTCGTCTGACGAGCGGATCTTCTTCCATATCATTTTGTAAGAGGGTGATCGTATCAGTTTGCTTGAGTTCATGACTCACGTCTCGATAGACACGCTGTACGTGAATATCTGATTCAAAAAAAGTAACCGAATGATATTTAAAAGATCTCGGGTGACTGCTCACTTTGCCGACGATGACGACCGGCGAGCGTGTAGCCAAATCGTTTATGTGTCGGAAGCTTTCGGTCACAGCCAAATCACTCGTGTTTTCTTCTTTCAGCATTTCGCTAAACATGACATAACCTGCTACCGCTGCAACAACTAATATTCCAATCATCCACTTTTTCAAAGAGATTCCTCCTACCGATTCATCTATTTAACTCTTTTGATTTTCTAATCAATTACAACGTTAGCTCAATGAATTCATGCCCCCATCCATGACTTTTTATCATTCCATCAAGATAAGAGGACTACTTTCTTACACTTTAGGGTATTTTCTACAGATACATATAAAACATAAGTAAGAAATGAGGGGATTCGATGTCGATTCAGCAAGTACTCTACATACTCGTAACTGGTGCTTTGTTCATGGCACTCGTCGCCTACGTCTCATATCGCATGACGAGAGGGAAAGTCGAAAGTGCCGATGATTATTTCTTGGCCGGTCGCGGATTGACGGGCGGCTTCATCGCAGGTTCGCTCCTATTGACCAACTTGTCTGCTGAACAATTAATCGGTTTGAACGGTCAATCGTTCGCCGGCAATATGTCGGCAATGGCTTGGGAAGTCACAGCTGGAATTGCTGCCATCATCATGGCGCTCTTTTTACTACCGCGTTTTCTTGGTATCGGGATCTCGACCATCCCTGAATTTTTAAGTCAACGCTATGACGAGGACGTTCGTCGATTGACCGTCCTGCTGTTTTTACTCGGCTATATGTGCGTGACGATTCCGTCCATGCTCTATTCTGGCGGATTAGCTGTCCTCCAACTATTCGACGTGCCTGCCCTTCTCGGGATTAGCTTCGAGCAGTCCCTTTGGATTGTCGTCTGGTTCATTGGAATCATCGGGGCGATTTACGCCATCTTCGGTGGTCTTCGCGCGGTCGCCGTTTCCGACACGTTAAACGGAATCGGTCTCATCATCATCGGCTTCCTCGTTCCAACGCTCGGATTCCTCGCACTAGGTGACGGGAATCTGTTGGACGGGATGAAGACGATCGCAACAACAAATCCCGAAAAGTTGAACGCCATCGGCTCCGCCAATGACTCGGTTCCGTTCCTGTCCATTTTCACGGGGATGATTTTTGCGAACTTGTTCTATTGGGCGCTCAATCAATACGTAATTCAACGCGCTCTCGGCGCAAAAAACTTGGCAGAGGGACAAAAAGGAGTACTATTTACGGGTTATTTAAAACTACTTGTTCCCATTTTTATGCTCTTGCCTGGCGTCATCGCCTTCCATTTGTATGGATCGAACGTCGAGAAAGCCGATTTAGCGTATCCGAGCCTGATTGCCGAGCTCCTTCCGATGTGGCTCATGGGCTTTTTCCTCGCCGTCTTACTCGGTGCCGTGTTCAGCTCATTTAACTCACTATTAAATAGTATCGCGACGCTATTCGTACTCGATATTTATAAACCGAAGTTCAAACCAGATGCCTCCGATCAAGATTTGATTCGCGTCAGCAAATGGTTTGGCACGTTCGTGGCGCTCGTCTCTTTCTTTGTCGCCCCGAATCTCATGTATGCACCAGACGGGTTATGGGATTTGATTCGTCGTTTTACAGGCTTCTTCAACATCCCGATTCTTGTCATCGTCTTGATTGGTATGCTCGTCAAACGAGTTCCCCCGATTGCCGCGAAGACCGTCGTTTTCTTCCACGTCATCGCTTACTATTTCCTCGTGTGGGGAACAAAGCAATGGTTCGGTATAGAAATCGGGATTAACTTCATCCATATTTACGGCATCCTCTTCGTCGTCGAGACAGCCATCATGCTCATCTTCGCTCGCGTACGACCGATGCTCCAAGCGAATCCGATTCGAATCGAGCTCGGACGAGTCAAACCATGGCGTCACGCGTTATCGACTTCGATTTTACTTGTCGCTTCGATGATTTTCGTCTATCTCGTCTTTTCACCAATTGGACTTGCCTACGCGGATGGAATTGTTTCCAGATGGTTCGCTCCATTGACGATTGGGCTCATTGCTGTGACGACCCTTCTGATTTGGGTATCTTATCGCTATGGACTCGCGCGATATGAACGTTATCTCAATAACTTAGGTGAAGAATCACCTGAAGTAGAGGAAGCGAGTAGTTAACGAAAAAGAGATTTTCTTGAACTAAACGTCAAGAAGATCTCTTTTTTGTTGCTGCTTTTGTTCATACATCGCGTCATCTGCTTCTTGCCAGAGTACTTCGATTGATTTTGGATGAGATGCCCAGGCCAACCCGATGGCCACTGAGATTTCCTCTTCTCGGCATGTCGTTTCAATCTCATGAACCATCTTCTCACATGCCTCTTCTGACATCATCTGAAGAAACAAGACGAACTCGTCTCCTCCAATCCGATAGACAGAGGACTCGATGGTTTGAAGGAGGTTACCGACACGCTTCAACAAACAGTCACCGGCAGAGTGTCCTTTTTGATCGTTCACGACTTTCAAGTCATTCACGTCGATGACGATGATTCCGACGTTTCTCATCCCTTCCGCTTGACCGATTGTCTCTTCAAACGCCCGACGATTGAAAACACCTGTCAAACTGTCATGACGACTTTCATACAGAAGACGCTCACGCTCGGTCATGGTCGCCTCGATGTTCCGAATCACACCTTGCACCGCCACAATCTCACCGTTCTCATAGATCGGGGTCGTATACTCTTCGAACCATACATAAGTCCCTTCATTCGTCCGCCACCGCTGAAGAATTGCTTCTTCATAGTCGACGCGCCCCAACACTTTGTCTAGCAACAATCGTCGATCGTCCGGATGGATTCTACGGAAACATTCCTGCGCATTCGAATAACTACGCATGACGGTTCCTTCCCCTAGATACAAATCTAAAGAAGGACTAATATACCGAAAACGCCATGCTGGTTTCGTTTCAAAAATATAGATGACATCTTTCGTTTGGTTCCCGAAATGCATGAACGAAAGCGTCTGCGGATGTGGCCGTTGACGCTTATATAGCCACAAAGCAATCAAACATCCAACGAGTATCCCTAAAAAGAATAGCGTCATTGAATACACTTCCTCTCTGTTCGTCCATATCGTACCACGTTCGAGGTCAGACACCTGTCTCAATTCCTGTTATTTGGTAAATGTTTTTTTGAATATTGAGTAAATTTATGGATGTTGTGCATGTACGTGATATAGTCGAAGTACTTGATGACTCAACAATTGGAGGTTCTTTTGCAAAACATCACGCATCTCACATTGGACGAAACATTCTCTGGTGTCTATTCCGTCACCAACCCGGATACGTCCATTCATCAATCCCTTGGCTATGCTAATCGCTCGGAACAGATTCAACACGAAGTCAAAACGAGATTCGGAATCGCTTCCGGCTGCAAACTGTTCACAGCAATCGCCATTTGTCAGTTAGTCGAACAAGGTCGACTCTCTTTTTCGACTTCACTTGATTCGTTTCAGACATTCGACCTACCTTACATATCCTCAAAAGTTACAATCCATCAGCTATTGACCCATACGTCGGGCATCCCTGACTATTTTGATGAGTCCGTCTCTGACGACTTCGAAGCGTTATGGCGTGATGTTCCGATGTATCGACTTCAACAAGTCCGTGATTTTTTACCGCTATTTCAACAAAAAACGATGAAGGATGAACCAGGTTCCCGATTCTCCTACAATAATGCAGGGTATATTCTGTTAGGGTTGATTGTCGAGGAAGTGACCGGGCAATCGTTCACCGATTACGTCGAACAGTCGATTTTTCAACCTGCCAACATGAGCGATTCCGGATATTTCTCGCTCGATGCCTTACCCGCCAAAACGGCGCTCGGCTATATCGATCATTCGGACGGCTCATGGCGTACGAATCAATATGCGATTCCAATCAAAGGCGGGGCAGATGGCGGAGCATATGTGACCGTTCAAGATATGACTCGTTTTTGGGAGGCATTGTTTTCACATCAGCTTCTTGACGCCGCATCCACATCCCTTCTTCTCACGCCACATGTGACGGTCAATGACCGAGGTGGCAGTTATGGATATGGGATTTGGATTCAGCATCATTCGTCAGGAGAAATCTATAAATACCATGTGATGGGATATGACCCGGGCGTCGAGGTCATCTCGGTCATTTGTTCAAATCAATCAGATGGGGCGTTTGACGTCATGAAACAAATTGAAACACAGATTGGAGAGCGAATCGAATGAAGATCCGTGCATATGTCGCATCTGATTTTGAACACATCCAGCAGCTCAATCGTGAGGAGGGCTGGACTCAACTCGTCGAACGGGAAGAGCTGACCCGTGAAGCGTGGCGTCAATCGAACGTCACGTATGTCATGGAGTCTGATAATGGAGAGATTGTCGCCTACTTACGGGGACTCACCGATACGACAGTCAGCTTGTATGTCTGTGAATTGTTGGTCGCTTCCGCCTATCGAAAACGGGGTCTTGGTGAACAACTTCTTCAACATGTCCATGCGCTCTATCCTGACACGCGTCTTGAGATGCTAGCGAGTCAAGCCTCGCACACATATTACGAAAAACTACGATTCCGTCCGTTTTACGGCTTTCGGAAAACCATTCACGAATAGGAGGAATGTATATGAAACTCGCTCTCGTCACCGGGGCATCACGCGGTCTCGGTCGTGCCATTGCCCAAGAACTCCAAGCTCGAGATTATGACGTAATCGGTCTCTCACGTTCACAGTCCGAAGACGTCACATATGAACAATTACCCATCGACCTCTCAGACGTCTCAGGAATCGAAACGGCCATTCGAGACATCACTTCCCTTTTAGAGAATGCCGATTCGATTCTTCTCGTTCAAAATGCCGCATGGATCGAACCGATTCATCGTGTCGGACAGTTGGATGGGAAGAAAGTGACGGCCCATGTCCATGCCAACCTACTCGCACCGATGCTATTGGCGAACGCGGTCCTCGCTTTCAACAAGCCGACCGATTTGATTCATGTGACGTCTGGCGCGGCCAAACGTCCGATTTCAGGTTGGAGTGCGTATTGCGGTACGAAAGCGGGACTTGACCACTTCACAGAAACGCTAGCACTTGAGCTCGAAAACACACCACATCGTGCGGCACTCTTTAATCCTGGCGTGATGGATACATCGATGCAGGCGGAGATTCGCTCTTCTTCGGAAGAGGCGTTTGCAGACCTCGACCAATTCCGTTCATACGAAACAGAGGGACGACTCCGCTCTCCCGAGACGGTCGCGCGCGTGTTCGTCGAACAATTGATTGACCGCCCTCTTGAAAACGGCAAGACGTACTCGATTTACGACTTAATCAAATAATTTACCTGGTCAAAAATAAAGTCACCCTCTTGTCGATAAACCGTCTACACTACATTCATAGACAAGTGAAAGGGTGGATCATGATGAAAACGATTGCCGGAGGTTTACTGTTATTCGGTTTATTCAGTTTGACGATGTCGTTCACGATGATCGGTGATACTGCTGTCGTCGGGGCGATGGTCAGTGGGGTCGCGCTGTTATGCAGTGTCGGTCTCTTTTTCGGGGCGACCGAGCTCGCCCGCGTCCGTAGCGATTTGTTCCACGACAAAAAAAAAGACGTTTTTGATTCAGTCTTCTTCGTATTCTTCTAATAAATCGTCGACATCATATTCTTCAAAGTCTTCTTCGTCAATAAAGATATCGCGATCGTTCACAACGTGGATTGGACCATTGGCCACATCGATGCGAATCGTCCACGCCCAAGGAATGCGTAACCGGTTATAAACCCCTGTCCAGAACTCCATTGATTCTTGCTCATACTGTTCAAATTCTGTCAGGAGTTCTTTGAACGAAACACCCGTTAATTGGAAGTTTGAGTCTTGGAGCCGTTGAAGCGCATGATGTTTCGCTTCTAATTCGGCCGCTCGGACCATTTCTTCAGCGGTCGCCATCTCGAGGATTGTCCCATCTGGCGGGAGAATATCGTATACGTTGAACAATTCGCCTTCTTCTACTTCTACATCATCAAACTCATAGTCATCGTGCCGCATACTACATTCCTCCTTACGCAATTTGAATCCCCTTTATTGTACCACTCTCTACCCGATTCCCCCTAAAGATTCGTGCATATATTTTATTTGTCACGGGAAAGAGTGTTAGAGTGAGAACATCCATAGGAAAAGAGGTTACGCACATGAATGAATCATTCCAAGCACTCGTGCTCGACCAGCATGATGAACACCTTCATGCCGAAGTAAAAGAAGTGAAATCCGACGTCCTTCCGAAAGAAGAAGACGGAAATGTATTAGTGGAAGTCCACTACTCCGCGTTGAATTATAAAGACGCACTCGGATTGACGACATCAGGCAAAATCGTAAGCCATTATCCATTTATTCCAGGATGTGAATTTGTCGGGAAAGTAGTCGAATCGGATCACCTGGATATTAAAGTTGGGGACGAAGTCATCGCAACCGGTTTCGGGATCGGGGAACGTCATTTCGGCGGTTTCAGTCAATACGCGCAAGTACCCGGTAACTGGCTCGTCAAATTACCGAAAGGGATGAGCATGCGAGATGCCATCGCAATCGGGACGCCTGGCCTCACAGCCATGCTTTCCATTGATGCTCTTGAACATGCTGGCGTTCGTCCTGGGGAAGAGGTGCTTGTCACGGGCGCGACGGGTGGCGTCGGAAGTTTCGCCATTACGTTACTTCGTCGTCTTGGCTATCATGTCGTCGCCTCGACCGGTAAAACAGATTCACCATACTTACGCTCACTCGGTGTCGAGACAATCATTGATCGAAGCGAATTAGAAGGGCCTCCTCGTCCACTGGCTAAACAACGTTTCGATGCCGCCATCGATTCGGTCGGTGGGAATACCCTCGCCAACATTTTGAGCCAAACCCGATATGAAGGTGCTGTCGCCGCATGCGGTCTCGTCGGTGGCGCCGACTTGCCTACGAGTGTCTATCCGTTCATCCTTCGTGGAGTGAAACTGATTGGAATCGACTCGGTTATGCAGCCGATGGCACGCCGGACGAACGCATGGGAACGCCTTGAGGAACTCATTGATCCAAAAGTGTTGAATGACATGATCCATGAGATTCCGCTACACGACGTCCCACGTCACGCCGAAGCGATGATGCGCGGCGAGTTGAGCGGTCGCACGGTTGTTCGTCTTCGCTAAACACATCAAAAGAGGCTGAATCGCTCACGATTCAGCCTCTTTTCTCTCTATTCTCCATGGTGTGGAATTAGATGGTAAAGCCAGCCGGTGCGTCTTTCACAACGACGAGCACTTTGCCTTTGTCTAGTTTTTCTTCTAAACGTTCCGACTCTTCTTTCGTGAAGCCGAGTTCTTGGAACTCAGCGCGAAGCTCGTCCCCTTTTTTGCGGAACATGTTTTTAGCGGCTGTCCCCAAGCCAACGTCACTCGCAGAGACGGTGTTCGCGTCTGCATTGTCCGCAACACGTTTACTTCTGTCATCGTCATGTGTGATGACATAAATGTTGGACTCATCTATCCCATTGGATTTCATTGATTGAACGGCGGTAACGACTTCTTCATCATTTGTAAATTCTTTGTACAAAACTGACATGTCTATTCTCCTCCTTCAATTCTACTACATTAGTATGTATTACCTTCATCGATGGTTTTCACACATTAAAAAACGATGACAAACGTCATCGTTTTGTTAAACGGCAGGTTCCTGCCCTTTTTGTTTTTTCAATTCTTCCAATAGAATATCCGATTCATTAAACGGGATCGAATGTCGACCGATTCGCTCGACGTGGTCATGTCCTTTACCGACGACAACGACTCGCTTCCCTTTTAATGCTTGCATCGCAGCATGACGAAGCGCATCTTCTCTCGCTTCAAACGTCACGTAATTCACGTTCGGCTGGATCCCTTTGACTAAATCGCCAATGATTTGTTTCGGGTCTTCCATACGCACGTCATGTACAGTAACAATCACGTCGTTTGAATATTGACTCGCGATGCGACCCATGTCTTGACGTTTCGTCGGGTCACGGTCTCCTGCCGCACTTAAGACGACGACGAGAGATCGGTCGTCTTGTTGTAACGTGGACAGGCATTTCTCTAGACCATCCGGAGTGTGTGCATAATCAATATAAATTTCGGCATCTTCTGTATCGAGGCGCTCAAGACGTCCTTTTGGCAACGTAAGACCTGGTACGTTCGAGACAATCGTCCGAAGTGCCATATCAGAAGTGGAGACAAGTCCGATTGCCGCTGCCAAATTCGAGGCATTGAATGCGCCCATAAACCGGACGGGAACTTCTAGCTTAAATTCTTTCATATGAACAAGAACCGTATCCTCACGCCAGATGACTTGAATATCGGCCTCTATTTGCTCTGATGTACTATACATAATGGTTTGACGTGTCGGTGCAAACTCGGACATGACTCGGCTCGCCTTGTCTTCCGCGTTTAACACGATTGCGTCTCCATTTGTCATTTCTACCTGTTCAAACAATCGTGCTTTTGCACGAGCATATTCATCCATCGAACGATGGTAATCTAAATGATCATGCGTCAAATTCGTAAATGCGGCCGCATGAAAGTGAATTCCGGCCACACGTCCCTCCATCAATGCATGAGATGACACTTCAAGTACACAGTCCGTGACACCTGCATCAACCATATCCGCTAAAATACGATGTAAGACGACGGCTTCTGGGGTCGTATTGGCCGTTTCAATCGTTTGATTGTGGAAACGGGCACCGATTGTACTGACAATCCCTGCACGAAGTCCAGAGAGACGCAATAAATCATATGTCAATGTCGCTGTCGTTGTTTTTCCATTCGTTCCTGTCACACCATATATACGCATCCGATGAGACGGATGATCATAAAAAGTACTCGCAACCGCTCCTGCTGTCTGCTTCGTATCGGCAACAACCACATTCGGTACATCGAGATCGAGTGGATATTCTGAGATGACCGCACTCGCACCATTGGTCACGGCGTCTTCCGCAAACTTATGCCCGTCAACCGTGTAGCCACGAATACAAATAAAGACATTCCCTGAACTGACCTTTCTGGAATCCGTTTCGACTCCGGTCACCCATGGATCAAGCTTTATGTCATCCATCTCATTTTGTAAAATGGCGGATAAACGTTTCGTTCTCATGCTGTGTACGTCCTTTCTCATGGGTGTCGCTAGGTGTATAAACCTTATCGTCATGTTACTAGATTTTAACGGCAATTGAGATGACAAATATATTACTTCCCGTTTTCAATGAAAAGCAATCACTTCACGAAAAAAACCTAGACGTTTCATTCACGTACTAGGTTCCTCTCTTTTGAATGTTAGATGATGTTTAGTTAACTCGTTTTGCAAGACGCGCATGGCATTAGGGCCAACGCCATGAAAATTCTTTACTTCACGACGCGTATAGCTACATAAGTCATCTAAGGAGTTGACTCCTTTTGACATCAAGGCTCTTTTGGCTGGTGCAGCCAATTTCGGTAAGGCAATCATCCGATCTCCACCTTCCGCTTTCTAAATCGTTCGTTGATGGGAAGACAGGCAAGAACTTGTTCGATTCGAAATGTTCGTCTGGCCCGTTTATTCAAATCCCACGCCACGACATGTTCTCCCTGCACTTTCATCAATTTGACCCGCCGCTTCGAAAACACTCCATGTCGATCAACATATACCATTTCTGTGACCAGACCCGAACGCATCCATCGTAACAATTCTTCTCTCATCCTGTTTTCCCCTCCTTTTATTTAGTATAAGTATACAGAACATTTGTTCTCATTTCTATTGATAAGCTGTTCGCATATGTAAATTTCGATTATGATGGAAGAAATTCAACAGGAAAGGAAAGAAGACGATGACCTACGTTTTATTACTCGTTTTAGCGGCCTTTTTATTCGGCGCGATGATTTTCGCCGCACTGGCATTACCCAACCTTCGAAATATTTTATTCAACCGTGGCAGTTTGTTCAATCAACAGAGTGAAACCGTCACTTGCCCGAAGTGCAAAACGTCATTTAAACGCGCGCCGGGAGATGCGCAGACGTGTCCAAATTGTTATCACACGTTTTGAATCGTTGATGGGTATTGCATATTCGACCGCTATTTTTCATATTCCTTGGTTTGAATGAGAGCAAATGAGTGAAAGAACAGAAAGGATGCTTTATCTGATTAAAGTTCCTGATTCTTTCATCGTTGATCCCTTCACTCCATAAGAAAGGAGTTGCATATGCTTCCTACACTCGACGAGCGCCTAATCGATCAAATTCGTTTAAAAAATCGACAAGCCCTAGAACACTTATATGCCCGTTATGAAAACTTACTCTATCGATACGCGCTTCATTTAAATAACCGCCCTGCAACTGCAGAAGCGGCTTTGACTGATTTATTTTGTCGTGTCTGGCAACAACGTCTCAAATTTGAACCTCATACAGAAACCGTTCGTGAAACCCTGATCCGTTCTTTAGAACACATCATTTATCAGATGAACGAAGAAACATCCGCCTCGAGCACTTCTAAAATACCTTCCGCATAAGGTTTTTTTGTCACCTTTGAATGTAACCGCTTCGCCTGTTCGGTCGCGTTGTTCACCAAGTATCCGTTCCCCACATGTGCCAACATGTTCAGGTCATTCCCGCTGTCTCCAAAAGCATATGTATCTTCTCGTACAAAAGAAGAAGTGGCACATACATATTCAATACTTGAGACTTTCCCGGCATGGATCGGGTAAAAATCGATATCAAATGCATCAGCCGGATCACCTGCGTTCGGATTACATTGACTGATATTGACTGCGATGCCAGCTGAATCTGTCAGCATCCGAAGCGTTTCTCTCCATGACCCGACTTGGTCGCGGGCATAGTAACTTCGAAGCCAAGGTCTCATCCCATTCCCCGGCTGTTCATCTAATTGAATACGCATCTGTCCTATCTGTGACACGATGCGTTCCACACGCGATACAAAATCGCTCGGAAATAGGTCTTGATAGACCTTGTCCTCAACGAACGTTCCGTCCGTCTCGATTCGATATAATTCTGTGCCGAGACTCGAGGCGATGCGGTGTGGCCAAAAGCGAAGATTCGCTCGCTCTACTTTCACGTGCAACGATTCAAGAGAACTACCCGTCACCCACATCGTCGACACGTGTGACGAATGTTGTTCCAAAAAATCCTCGAGTCGACGGACGGAGGCTAGTTGGGTAGCGGAACACGCATGTGGAAAGTAGGTCTCATCAAAGTCAAAACAAACGAGTGTACGTCCCTCGTGTGAAAATCGTCTCATTCTATCGTCTCCTTATCGTTTTCTCTTTCTCCTATAGTACAATGAAACAAAGGAGGCATCTTATGATTCAACGAATCTCTCAAACCTATTGCCAAATGAGTAGCCTGATCACAGGATGTTTCATTGTATTTGCTTTTCTTTTTGGCATCCGCTCATATTTCTTTTGGGCGACAGTAAGCTCTTCCTTAATCGCAATCGGATTGATGCTAATGACATCCATTGGGTTAAGTGTCATTGCCTATATCCTTTCAGAAAAATTACGTTTGTTCATTTATACAAAGCTTCCAGTCCAGTCATCATCATGTTCAATAAATAGTCACACAAAATAGTCATCCATTTTTCTGTTTTGTACGTTAGATCAATACAAGGGACATCCCTTCTGCGCAAAGGAGTATGTTATGACTGATTTAGAGTTATATGAGCGTGTCAGGCAAAAAGACAAAGAAGCGCTCGAATTATTGTATGATCGGTATGAACGAATTTTATATGCTTTTGTTTTACAGCTGACAAAAGATCGCGACTTAGCCGAAGAAGCCATGCAGGAAGTATTTATCAAGTTGTGGCGCGGCGGTGGCGTCTATGATGATTCGAAAGGCAAGTTCAGGTCTTGGCTCTTTACGATGAGCCGTCACGTGGCCATCGACTTGATTCGAAAGCGTAAACCTGATTTACAACTAGACGAATCGTATGCCGAGGCCATTCCTTCTGAGTCACCATCTGTTGAAAAAGAAGTGGAGTGGCAAGAAGAACGCGCTCAAATCGAGACGGCCATGGCGACACTGCCGGCCGAACAACAGCAAGTCGTCCGACTCATGTACTTCCAAGGGTTAAGTCAGCAAAAGATTGCTGATGCATGTGGCATTCCGCTTGGTACAGTGAAAGGAAGGATTCGACTGGCGCTGAAGCAACTGAGGAAACAGTTATCCCATGAATTCATCGGAAAGGAGGTAGAACAATGAACGCATGCGACCAATTGATTGACTATTTCAACCAACATTTATCGGAAGATGAACGAGAGAAATTCGAACAACACTTAGCATCGTGTAAAGATTGTCAAGAAGAGCTTGAGCAACTCGAAGCACTTGTCGGTGGCGTCGCGTTCTTGTCTACTCCGATTGAACCACCCCGAGGCATGAAAGCACGTGTCCTCGATCGTGTATTCGAAGAAGAAGACAACGAACCCGTTACATCGTCCGTGACATCCGAATCCGCTCCACCCGTCACACCGTTCAAACAGAAACGAGAACGGAAAGTACCTGTTTGGGGAATGGTTGCGCTCGCGGCGGCGCTCCTGCTCTCTTTGATCGGAAACGGGTATCTGCTTACCAATCAATCCGATTCACCCGGCATCGCATTGACTGAAACCATTCCACTTGAGGGTGAGTCTGAAGGAACCGTTTATCTTGCAGAACAGGATGGTACAACACAATTGATTGTTCAAACGAACGGCTTAACCTCACTCGACGACAATGAAGTGTACCAAGTGTGGCTGTTAAAAGATGGTTCCCCAATTCCTACCGGTGCCTTCGTCACAGACGATAAGGGTAACGGGACGGTCATCTATACGCTCGACTCGGATGAAGTCGATGTCGACTGGGATACAGTCGCCGTCACAAAAGAACCGAATCGTGGCAACGAGACACCAGAAGGCGAAATCGTGTTAAGTGCTAGCCTTTAATCCTTCAACCGGACACATATGCTGTCCGGTTTTTTTGTCATGATGGACCAAAGGAGTGAATGGGATGCAAAAACCTAAAATCGGGATTGTCGGACTCGGAAACATCGCCCAAAAAGCGTATTTACCGATTCTCGCGAACCACCCCCTCATTGATGTAATCGGTGCATTTTCTCCGAACACATCGAAGCGGGAAAAGATTTGCCGAACGTATCGGATGACCTCGTTCGACATGTTAGAGGAACTCGCCTCATCGGTCGATGCGGCATTCGTACATAGTTCAACTGAAACTCATTATGACGTCGTCGCGTATTTACTAGAACGCGGGGTCGACGTTTACGTGGATAAGCCCCTCGCCGCAACATTGGATGAGGCGGAACAACTCGTCGAACTAGCCGAGCGACTCGGCCGCAAATTGATGGTCGGGTTCAATCGACGCTTTGCCCCGATGTATAGACGTCTCCAAGAAGAATCACCTTCACATATGATCGATGTGGTGAAACATCGGGAGAACGATGTTGGTCCACAGGATGCGATGTTCACCCTTCTCGACGATTATTTGCATGTCGTTGATACGTTACGCTTTCTCGCCGGCAACGAGCTTCGACTCGTCTCGGGTCAACTCGAGGTCAATGACAAGCAAGAACTTCGCTTCGCCCGTCATGTGTGGCAAGACGAGTATGGGATGCATACGACATCGATGCATCGTTCGGCTGGAGCGAACCATGAGCACGTCTCCATCGTCCGTGACGGAGAACGACTATCCGTCGACGAGATGTTCACGCTACATCGTTTCAACGATGGACGACATGAAGTAGAGACGTTCGGATCGTGGGACCCGACACTCACCCAACGTGGTTTCCAAGGGGCGATTGACCACTTCATTTCAGCGCTCATCGATAATACACCGATTCAAACAGACGGTCGCGTTGCGCTAGAGACGCAGCGACTTGTCACAAAATGTTTCGAGTAAAGGAGGGAAACACATGGATTTCTTTTTCTACGTCATGGTCATGGTAATCGTCGTTTCGTCGGTCGGTGCCAATACGATTATCAAAACGAGAGAAGCTCGTGTCGAAGAACGTCGCCTGAAAATCGAAGAAGAGAAACTCGCCATTCAACGTCTTGAACTTGAAATGAAACGCGAACAAGACAAGCTCGATCATCATGGATTTTAATAAA